>JAKDUN010000096.1 GCA_030457675.1 Brachybacterium sp.
GCTCATGGTCTCTATCCGTGTCGACGCCAGGCTTGTCGGGATCACGGTATATGTCAGCTGTCCACCACGCGATGGGGAGGACTCCCCACCCGGCGCGGAGCGGTCGGAGAAAGGCACTGATTCCGGAGATGACGCGGCGAACTTGAGAAATCCCGCCGCTGTCGGAATTATGCTCAGTCATGGTGGACCGGTTCGAGTCCGCCGATCGTACGACGACGTGCCGGTTCCCTGAGCACACGAGGAGTCGAGAATCTTGCTGAACAGACTGCACGACGCATTGCGCTTGCGCACCTCACCGGTGATCTTCTTCGGCTCGGCGGCGATCATCATCGCCTTCGTGATCGGGACGATCGCCTTCACCGAGCCGATGGGCAAGGCGACCGACGCCGCCTCGCAATGGCTCATGACGAACCTGGGCTGGTTCTACATCCTCGGCGTCACCGTGTTCCTGGGCTTCCTGATCGTCATCGCGGCGGGACGCTTCGGCCGCGTGAAGCTGGGGCCGGCCGACGAACCGCCGGAGCACTCCGGCGGCGCCTGGTTCGCGATGCTCTTCGCCGCCGGCATCGGCACGATCCTGATGTTCTGGGGCGTCGCCGAGCCGGTCAGCCACTTCGGTGACCCGCCCCGCGCCACCGAGCTCGGCATCGAGGCCGGCTCCCTGGCCGCCGCGCGTGACGCCATGAACTTCACGTATTACCACTTCACATTGCACACCTGGACGATCTTCACCCTGCCGGCGCTGTGCTTCGCCTACTTCATCCACAAGCGGAACCTGCCGCCGCGCGTGAGCTCGATCTTCCAGCCGCTGCTGGGAGAGGGCATCCACGGCCCCATCGGCAAGGCCATCGACATCGTCGCCATCATCGGCACCGTCTTCGGCATCGCGGTCTCGGTGGGCCTGGGCACACTGCAGATCAACGGCGGCCTGAACCAGCTGTTCGGCATCCCCGAGAACGCCGGGTGGAACCTCATCATCATCGGCGTGGTCTGCGGGCTCGCACTGATCTCGGTCTCGATGGGCCTGGACAAGGGCATCAAGGTGCTCTCGAACTTCAACATCGTCGTGGCGGTGCTGCTGCTGATCTTCGTGCTCTTCGCCGGCGGCGCGACCCTGTTCATCCTCAAGGGCACCATCGAGTCCTTCGGCAGCTATCTGGTGACCCTGCCCGAGCTCGCGCTGTGGAACGACACCTTCGCGAACACCGGCTGGCAGAACACCTGGACCGTCTTCTACTGGGCCTGGACCATCACCTGGTCGCCGTTCGTGGGCATCTTCATCGCCCGTATCTCCAAGGGCCGCACCATCCGCCAGTTCGTCGCGGGCGTGCTCGCCGTGCCCTCCGCCTTCTCCGTGATCTGGTTCGGCATCTTCGGCTACGCGAGCTTCGACATCGAGCTCAACGGCGAGGGCGGGCTGGTCGACCGGGTGGTCGGCGACGGTGACATCCCCGGCGCGCTGTTCGCCTTCCTGGACCACTACCCCCTCGCGTTCCCCGTCTCGGTGATCGCGATCTTGCTGGTGGTCATCTTCTTCGTCACCTCGGTGGACTCCGCCGCCCTGGTCACCGACTCGATGACCAACGGTCACGAGGACTACAACCCGCTGGGCCAGCGCATCTTCTGGGTCGTAGCGATCGCTCTGGTCACGGCATCGTTGCTGGTGTTCTCCGGTGCCGACGGGCTCACCGCGCTGCAGTCCACGATCATCCTGGTGGGTCTGCCGTTCTTCGTCATGGGCTGGTTCCAGATGTACGCCCTGCTGAGAGCGCTCAAGGAGGACGCCGGCGAGCTTCCGCCGATCCGCACCCGCGAATGGGCGCAGGTGCTGCCCCCGGAGGAGTACGAGCGCCGCGAGGAGGATGCGGAGTACGACACCGACGACTACGTCGTCGAGCCGACCTTCACCTCCGAGGTGCCGGTGCTCTCCGACCCCTACGAGGAGGACGGCGAATGGGCCGAGGCACCGTTCGCGGACACCGGGACCCTGCCCTCGCGCACCGGCAGCGGGAAGGCCGATCTGCCCGAGGGCGGACGGAAGCAGTAGACCTGAATCGTCAGGCCGTGCCATGAGGAGGGGCCGATGCACCGTTGTCGCGGGCGTCGGCCCCTCCTCATGTGGTGCGCTGCGAGGCGCCGGGGTCGAGCGTCGGTTCTGGTGCTCCTCGGCGATGCGCCGGTCAGACCGACCACCCGGCGCTCATGCCGGGGATCCGGGCCTGGGCGTCGGTGGCGGAGCCGGTCAGGTCCTCGATGCCGAACTGCTCGGGCCGTCGGGCCCACTGCGGCGGGCACCCGGAGCGCTCGAGACCCTTCCTGATCTGTTCAGCGATCTGCACGGCATCGCGTGCACCGAACAGGACGATGCCGTTCCCGGGCGCGGGCGGGCGCGGCTCCGGCGGAAGCCTCCTGCTCCTGCGAGGGCCCAGGAAGGTCACCGCGAGGTCGGCTCCGCCGGTGAAGTGCCAGTTCGGCCGGATCGGGGCGTAGACGCCGCTGCGCACTGTGTCGATCCCGGAGAAGACCCGGAGCGTGGCGGGATGGATCTCGGTGAATCGCATCGGTCGGCGCCTGCCCGGGAGGGTGCGGCCGACGACGAGACCGTGCTCGTGCAGGTCCAGGTAGGCAGACCATTGCACCGCGCACACGAACCCGGTGACCACCAGGTGGAGCACGGCCACGATGAGGAAGGTGCCGATCCCTCCGCCGTCACCGAGCAGCACGCTCCCCAGGGAGACGAGGGCGAGGATGGCGGGGATGCAGCCCAGGTAGGGCAGCGCATGCGAGAGGTGGATCGACGGTCGGTAGCGCCGGGTCCGGGGCCCGAGTGCGTCAGTGGGAGACAGCCGTTCAGCGCCCCGGGCCGCGGCGCGGGGGGCGGGCTGTGGTGCGGGCATCCTCTGCCTCCCGGGAGCCGGTCCGGGCGGAGCCGAGTGCTCCGCCGTGGTCATGAGGACAGTCAACACGCAGGCACGGCCCCGGCGCGATGGGGAGATCTCCCCGCGCTGGGGCCGTGCCTGCGGTCGACGAGAGGATCGAACAGTGCTCCACAGGTGAGGACTCTCAGGCGTCGCTCTGGTGATTGTCCGCGCTGCGGCGGTAGTACATCGCCAGCATGGCGCCGGAGAGGTTGTGCCAGATCGAGAAGATCGCGGCGGGCAGGGCGGCCGCGGGGGTGAAGGCGCTCGCGGCGAGGGTCGCGGCCAGGCCGGAGTTCTGCATGCCGACCTCGATGGAGGTGGTGCGGGAGGCACGCTCGCCCTGTCGTAGGAGACGGGCGATCCAGTAGCCGATCAGGTAGCCCAGGCCGTTGTGGAGCACCACGGCGAGCAGCACGATCGCGCCGGCGGAGACGATCGCCTCGGTGGAACCGCTGACCACGGCGATGATCACCAGCGAGATGCCGGCGACGCTGACCCACGGCAGGGCCGGCAGCACCCTGTCCACGAGCTTCCCCAGCACCAGGCGCACCACGATGCCGCCGACGACGGGGATGAGCACCATCTGCACGATCGACATCGCCATGTCACCCGCATCCACGGGCAGGTAGGAGCCGGCCAGCCACAGGGCCAGCAGCGGGGTCAGCAGCGGCGCGAGCAGGGTGGAGACCGAGGTCATCGTCACCGACAGGGCGGTGTCCGCCTTGGACAGGTAGGCGATGACGTTGGAGCTGGTGCCGCCCGGCGCGCTGCCCACCAGGACGACGCCCACGAGGAGCTCCGTCGGGAGCTGCAGCAGCAGGGCCACGCCGAGGCCGATCAGCGGCATGATCCCGTACTGGGCGACGATGCCGATCAGCACCGGCAACGGGCGCCGGGCCACCAGTGCGAAGTCCGGCACCGTGAGGGTCAGGCCCATCGCGAACATGATGATGCCGAGGAAGATCGACGTGAACGGGGCGATGGCCTGGCCCGCCGCGGGGACGAAGAAGGCGAACACCGCCGCGGCGAGGATCAGGGCCGGGAAGACCGTCACCGCGATGCGGGCGGAGCGGTCCTCGGAAGCCCGGGCGGTCGAGGACTGCGCGCCGGAAGCGGTGGGGTGCTCCGTCGTCGGGGAGGGGGATGAGGGTGTCATGCACCGCACCGTACCGCCTCGTGAGACGACATCCCAAGATATGGACCGTCAGTTGCCATGCGGTCCGGGATGCGGACGCTCAGCGGTGCTCACTCCCGGGGAGCTGCTGCTGTGCAGGGCCCCCGGTGCCGGGAAGCGCCCCCTCCGGGGAGGCGCCGGGTCAGGATCAGCCTCGTTGCCGCGCGGGGACCGGCCAGGCGTGAACCGGCTCACCGGTGTCCACTGCGGAGCGGTAGAGCCGGGTCATCTCCGCGAGCGCCTCGGAGCGGGTCGCGCCGCGCACCTCGAGGGAGGTGACCGTGTCGATCTGCCAGCGGGCACCGTTGCGGCCGGTGCGGGCGCGCTCGGAGAGGATGCCGTCATAGCGCTCGACCACCTCGTCATCGGCTCCGAGGCTCCGCAACCCCTCCATGGCCTGGGGGATCAGCTGCTCGCGCAGCAGATCCGCGACTCGCACCCGCCCCACCTTGGGCCAGCGCACCCGGGCCTCCAGGCCCCAGCGGGCGCACTGCTGGAAGGCCTCGGCGGCCTGTTCGAAGCTCATCCGCGACCACAGCGGGCGCCGTTCGTGGACCAGCGAGTGGAGGATCCCGTAGAAGAAGGCGGCATTGGCGGCCATGTCCGCGGGCGTCGGCCCCGCCGGCAGCAGCCGGTTCTCCAGCCGCAGGTGCGGCAGGTCGGCTCCGGGATCATAGATCGGCCGGTTCCAGCGCCACACGGTGCCGTTGTGGAGCATCAGCTCGTGCAGCCGCGGCGAGGAGCCCTCGGTGAGCAGCGGTTCCTCGGCCATGTCCCGCGACTCGGGGATCAGTGCCGGGAACAGGCGCACGTTCTCCTCGAAGAGGTCGAACATCGAGGTGATCCAGCGCTCGCCGAACCACACCCGGGGGCGCACCCCCTGGGCTTCGTACTCCGGCGGGCGGGTGTCCAGAGCCTGCACGAAGGTGGGGATGCGGGTCTCGTGCCACAGCCGCTTGCCCAGCAGGAAGGGCGAGTTCGCGGCCAGAGCCACCTGGGGGCCGGCGATCGCCTGAGCCGCGTTCCAGGCGTCGGCGAACTGTTCAGGCGGGACCTGCAGGTGCAGCTGCATCGAGGTGCAGGCGGATTCCGGCGCGATCGAGTCGAAGGTGACGTCCAGGCCGCGGCCCTTCCCCTCGCCCTCGATCCGCAGGGCGATCTCCTCCCCGCGCGCCTCCAGCACGGTCAGCTCGAGCGCCTCGTACCGGGCGCCGGGTGCGCGCCACTCGTCACCCGCGAAGAGCTCCTCGGTGATGGTGGGCAGATGGCCGACGGGGATGACCCGCGCTCCCCGGGCGCGAGCGGCGGCATCGGCCCGGTCGATCTTCTCGGTCAGCTCCTGCTCGAGCTCCCGCAGCCCGCTGCCCTGGGGGCGGGTGACCGGCAGGTTCGCCTCGAGGTTGAAGCGGCCGATCTCGTGGACGTAGTCCTCATCGCCGAGGTCCTCGAGCAGCAGATCGGAGATCAGCGCCGGCGCCATGGTGTCCGTCCGGGCGAGGTTCATCTCGAGCTCGACGCCCACGGTCCCCTCGTTCACGAACTCGGCCGTGTCCAGGAAGGACTCGAAGAGATCGAGGTTGCGACGCAGCTCCCGGCGATAGCGGGTGCGCTGGGGGCGGGTGTACTCGGTGCTGCCGATCTCGCGTCCCATGAGGACCTCCGGGCTGACGGGGCGGGGGTGCTCATCCAAGCACGCCGATGACGTCGGCGGGCAGCGGTGATCGCGGTCCGGACCCCGTGCCGGGTGGCCACGGCGGTCGGGGATCGGTCACGGTCACGGCCACGGCCACGGCCACGGTCGCGGTCACGGCCTCGGCTTCAGCCACCGCCACGGCCACGGCCACGGCCTCGGCGTCACGTCCTGGGACCGGTGGGAGGGGACCCGTTGCTGCCGTGACCACGCAGGAATATCGTGGAGGGACCATCCGGTCGGCGAAGGAGCCTGCGATGACGAATCTGGAAGCCCGCTATGACCACGTGATCATCGGAGGCGGCGTGGCCGCCGACTCCGCCGCTCGAGCGATTCGCGCCGCCTCCGCAGAGGCCACCATCGCGATCCTCTCGGCCGATCCGCATGAGCCGGTCTACCGGCCCGCCCTGTCCAAGGACCTCTGGACCGGCGATGACCCGGACCCCGCCAGCCAGGACCTCCACACCGCGGAGGAGACCGGGGCCTCGCTGTTCACCTCCACCCTGGTCACCGAGCTGCTGCCCAACTCGCACAGCGTGATCACCGCCCGCGGGAACCACACCCGCTTCGGCAAGGCGCTGCTGGTCACCGGATCCTCCGCCCGTCACTTCCCGGACGTCCACGACGACCGGGTCGTCTGCCTGCGGACCGTCGGCGACTACCGCCACCTGCGGGGACTCGCCCAGGAGGGCGCCAGGATCGTCGTGGTCGGCGGCGGCTACATCGGCACCGAGATCGCTGCCTCGCTGACCCGCACCGGCGCGCGGGTGACGCTGGCCCATTCCGGCCGGCACCTGCTCGAGCACATGTTCCCGGCCTCCCTCACCGCGCACCTCGAGCAGACCTTCGCCGAGCACGGCGTCACCGTGGTGCCCGGCTTCCGGCTGATGGGGATCGCCACCGGACAGGAGCTGGCCCTGCACGCCGGAGCGGCGGAGTCCCTGCACGCGGACGCCGTCGTGCTGGGCCTCGGCGCCGAGCTGAACACGACCCTGGCCGAGCACGGGGGACTGGACCTGGAACACGGCGCCGTGGTGGTGGATCCCTACCTGCGCACCAGCTCTCCCGACGTCTTCGCCGCCGGCGACGTCGCCCTGTTCGACGACCCACTGCTGGGCCTGCGCCATGTCGAGCACGTCGACCACGCCCAGGCCTCGGGCGCCGCGGCCGGGAAGAACATGGCCGGCGCCGGGGAGGTGTACGAGCACACCCCGCTGTTCTTCTCCGACCTCTTCGACGACGGCTACGAGGCCGTGGGCCGGCTGGACGCCTCCCTGGAGATGCGCGAGGTGTGGAACCAGGACCGCACCGCGACCGTCGTCCACTATCTCGAGGACGGCAGGGTCGAGGGCGTGCTGCTGTGGAACACCTGGGACTCGGTGGACCGTGCCCGGGACGTCATCGCCGCCTCCCAGAACGGGGACCTCGCCGCCGAGGATCTCGACGGACGGATCACGCCGGGCTGAGCCGCCGGCGCCCGTGACAGACTGGGGCCGTGAGCACGCCGATGAACAACTCCCTGCCCTGGCCCACCGAGGCCGAGGTGCTGCCGCTGGCCTCCATGCGAGGGGTCCTGGACCGTCTCGCCTCGCTGGTGAACACCCACGAGGAGGATGCCGCCCTGGTCCCGGGCCTGGCCGTCACCGAGGAGGAGGTGGCGGCCGATCCGCCGCCCGCCCTCGAACAGATCGGCGACGAGCTCGGCGGCATCGAGGTGTGCGGGCTGACGATGCTCACCCTCCAGATCGAGGACCGCACCGATGTGGGTCCGTACACCCTGCTCGGTCCCGCGACCAGCTTCTACCCGCTGTACGAGACGCCCGAGGCCGCCGTGGTCCTGGCACTGGACGAGGACGGCAGCCCCGGCGCCGTGTACGGCATCGGCGAGGACCTCGCCCTGCAGCTCGCGGCAGAGGACCTCGCCTCCTATCTCGCACGCTTCGCCGATGCCCTCGAGAACACCCTCACCGCGCTCGCGGAGCGGGGCCCGGCCGCCGACGACACCGAGAAGGCACGCACCGAGGCGGCAGAGCAGCTGATGGACGAGCACCTCTTCACCGAGATCCTCGGCATGACCGAGGCTGCGCCGTCCGCCGAGGTGCCGCTGCAGGACCCCGCCGTCGCCGGGATCGAGGGCCTGCCCGAGGGGACGCTCGCCGTCGCCGATCTGCGCACCGCACCCGTCGGCGCCCGCGTGGACCTGATCGAGGTCGACGTGCCCGGCGATCCGCTCGAGACCCACGTCGCCTGGAGCGCGCGCGGCCGCGTCGTCGCGGTGCTCGGCGGCTGACCCGGCGCGGCGACGGGTCTACGCTGGTGGGACTGCCTCCCATCCCGTGAGGCCCCTCGCTCAGGAGCCGTGACATGACCACGCCCAGCCCCGCCGCCCCCGCTCCGGTCCTCGTGCTCGTCCCCGGTGCCACCGGCGCGCCCACCGACGGCGGTGCGCCGTTCCACCTGGCCGATGCGACCGTCCCCCAGCTGTCGATCACCGATCTCGTCGCCACCCGCGGCGACGGCGTCTTCGAGACCATCGGCGCCTTCGACGGGGTGCCCGTCAACGTCGGTCCCCACCTGGCGCGACTCGCCCGCAGCGCCGCCCAGATCGAGCTGCCCGCGCCCGATCAGACGGTCCTCGCCGAGGCGGTCGACGCCGCGATCACCGCCCACCCACCGGTCGCGGAGCTCAGCGTGCGCGTCATGCTCACCCGCGGCATCGAGGGCACCGGGATCCCCACCTGCTGGATCCACGCCCGGGTCTCCGACGACTGGACCCCGTACCGGGCCGGCATGCGAGTGGCCGTGCTCGATCGCGGCCTGTCCACCACCGTCACCGAGACCAGCCCCTGGCTGCTGCCCGGGGCGAAGACCCTCAGCTATGCGGTGAACATGGCCGCCGTCCGTGAGGCCAAGCGCCGCGGGGCGGCCGACGTGCTGTTCCGGGCGAGCGACGGCTATGTGCTCGAAGGACCGACGTCCACAGTGCTGGTGCGCCGCGGCGACGAGTTCCTCACCACCCCGGTCAGTGCCGGGGTGCTGCCCGGGACCAGCGTGAAGAGCCTGTTCACATGGCTGGAGCAGGAGGGCATGACGGTGCGGGACGAGCTGATGACGGTGGCGGACGTGACCGGCTCCGACGGTGCCTGGCTGCTCTCCTCGACGCGACTGGCCGCGCCGATCACCCACCTCGACCAGGTGGAGCTGCCCGTGGACCCCGAGCTCACCGCCCGCTTCGAGGCGGTGCTCAAGGGCAAGGCCTGAGCCCCGGACCTTGCCTGCCAACGCGTCGACCGCTGCGCAGTGGGCGCTCTGAGCTCTCAGACCGCCCACTGCGCAACGGGCGCCCTGCTGTGGCCGGGACCATGAGGAGGCGCGAGCGGGCTCAGGCGCCCGCGAGCACCTCGCGGGCCAGCTCGACATCGAGCACCACGGTGTCGATCGCCCCGCTGCGCAGCACGCCGAGCACCCCCGGCGCCTTCTCCGTCCCGGCCGCGACCCCCACCACCTCCGGGACCCGCAGCAGCTCCGAGAAGGTCACTGCGAGCACCCGCTGATCCGTCGGCGCCCCGAGCGGCACCCCGTGGGCGTCGATGAAGCGCCCGCACACATCGCCCACCGGATGCTGCGCCTCGAAGGCGGCGCGCTCGGCGTCGCTGAGCCGCATCAGATCGACCACGAGCGGTGAGGAGTGCACGCCCAGCGAGCCGATGCCCACCAGCGCCAGCTCCACCCCGGCGGCCGCGGCCAGCACCTCCCCGATGCTCGATTCCCCGCGCAGCGTCGCCACGGCCGTGGCGGACTCCAGCACTGCCGGGGCGTAGAGCGTGCGCGGCGTCGCCCCCACTCGGGAGGCGAGGACCCGCAGCACGGACTCGCCCGAGTCGAACTGATCCAGCGTGCTGTGCCCGCCCACCAGGGGCAGCACCTGCGGCGTCGGCCGGGGACGGAGCGTCTCCAGCTGGGCGACGACGCTCTGGACCGTCTCCCCCCAGGAGACGCCGACGCTGCGCACCGTCGCGACCCGCTCGGCGAGCACCGCCGCCCCCTCGCGGGCCACCGACTCCATCGCCGGGGTGCGCGGGGCGGAGACCACATGCGCCTCGCGCAGGGAGAAGGTGGTGCGCAGGGCGATCTCGAGCGCCTCGTCGCGCTGCGGCGGTCCGTCGGGGTCATGGATCGTGATCTCCACGATGCCCCGGTCCCTCGCCTGGGCGAGGATCCGGGAGACGTTCGAGCGGGACAGCCCCAGCTCGTGCGCGACCTCCGTCTGCGAGCGACCCTGGTCGTAGTACAGGCGCGCCGCGCGCACGACGATCGCAGTGTCACGAGGGGCGGGCATGGATGCTCCTGGGCGGGATCGTGCCGGTCGCGGGGTCGCGTCCGGAGGAATGCGCCCAGCGTACGCAGGCCACCGCCGGGTGATGCCAGAATCAGGGGTGA
>JAKDUN010000097.1 GCA_030457675.1 Brachybacterium sp.
CTTGAGGTGGTCGGAGATATTCCAGGCACGAAGGGGTGTGGCGGGGGTCACCGTTCCGGACTCTCGGGAGTCCGTGCTTCCGGCCGTCTCGGTCGGCGCCTCCGATCCCTCGCCACCATCTGCCCGCAGCTCTAGACTGCGGCGCCATGACACGAGACCTCGATGAGCACGGTCGCCCGGAACCTCCCCTGGACGGCGACGAATGGGAGACCCTCACCGGGTTCCTCGACTATCAGCGCGCGACGTTCGCGTGGAAGAGCGCCGACCTCGCCCCTGCTCAGCTCGTGCAGCGACTGCCTCCGAGCAGCATGAGCATGGCGGGGCTGATGAAGCATCTGGCCTACGTCGAGGACGACTGGTTCGGACGCTGGCTCCACGACGAACCGGTTCGGGAGCCCTGGGCCTCGATCGACTGGGCATCGGATCCGGACTGGGAGTGGGAGTCCGCCCGCTCCGACGATCCGGATGAGGTCCGCAGCCTGTGGCAGGAATCGGTCGACCGCGCCCGGGCTGCGGCAGAACGCGCCTACGAGGCAGGCGGCATGGGGATCACGACTCGCAGGACGTGGCCAGACGGCCGGGGACCCAGCCTCCGCTGGGTGCTCACCCACATGATCGAGGAGTATGCGCGCCACAACGGCCACGCCGATCTCTTCCGTGAGTGCCTCGACGGGCAGGTCGGAGAGTGAACAGCCCTTCCTGAGAAGGCGGATCGGAACGGGGCGCACGTCGAGCTGTCGGGCCCACCTGCCCGATCTCCGTGGACGACCAGGTGCAGAGGCATACGCCGAGAACCAGTCCCGTCTCCTGCCAGTCAGAAACTACGCTGACCGCATGACGAACCCCGCCTCCTCGGCCGCCCCTGCCCCGACGCTCGAGGACGCACTGGCCGCACTCGACGCACTGCCCGCCCCGCAGGGACTCCCGTCGTGGACACCGGCCTCCGAGGTCCCGCTGGATCAGGTCTCGAGCGAGTCGTTGCGGTCCTGCGGCCTCGAATACCGCACCGTCGATGCACGGGACGAGGTCGCCTTCGAGCACTACCTGCAGGCGGTCAACCGGGGCTTCCTGGAGGAGCGCGCCGAGCACCTGGTGGGCTCGCGCAGCACGTTGCTGCAGCTCGACGGGCGACTGGTCGGGGTCTACGATCCCGACGCCCCGCGCTCGGAGGCTCCGGTGGCGACGATCGCGACCTGGGGCACCGGCCTCGTGCTCGACCCCGGGTGCATCGCGCCGATGTGGGCGATCAGCGAGGTCACGGTGTCCTCCACGCACCGTCGGCGCGGGATCGCCCGCGCCATGATCGAGGGCGAGCTGCGCTCCGCGGCCGGGACCGGTTACCCGATCGCAGGGCTGACCGTCTCCGAGGCGACGATCTACGGGCGCTACGGGTTCGGCCCGTCCGTCGGCGCACGGCGGTTCACGATCGAGAACCGGCGCGCCGGCTGGGTGGGGCCGCGTCCCGTCGAGGAGGGGCGTGGCCGCATCGACCCGATCGAGCGCGAGGACGCGATGCGGGCGCTCGCGGCTCTCCACGCGGAGTCGGTCGCGGAGCGTCCCGGGGAGATCACCGGCTGGCCGGGGCTGTGGCGCGACGCGGCGGGCCTGCATCCCGGGTCGGAGGAGAAGAGCCACCGCGCCGTCCGGTACACGGACGCCGACGGCCGGGTGCGCGGCGTGGTCGTCTTCAGCATCAAGGATCCGGAGGGGACGGCGGTCCTGCGGATCCACCACCTGCTGGCCGCGACCGCCGACGCCTATGCGGCGCTGTGGCACTTCTCGCTCACGCACGACCTGATCAGCTCGGTCACGGCGACTCTGCGTTCGGCCGACGAGCCGGTGCGGTGGATGATCGAGGACCAGCGGGCGCTGACATCCACGGAGCACGACCACCACTGGGTGCGCATCCTCGACGTCGCCGCCGTCCTGGCCGCCCGCCGCTATCGTGCGGCGGGTTCCGTGCTGTTCGAGGTGACTGACCCGTTGGATCTCACCGGCGGCCGCTACCTCCTCACCGTCGACGAGGCGGGCACCGGCAGCGTCCAGCAGCTCACCGCAGACGCCCCGGCGGATGCCACGACAGTGCGGCTCGGCGTCTCGGAGCTGAGCGCGCTGCTGCACGGAGGGGCCCGCTGGGGAACCCTGGCCGCGGCAGGACGGATCAGCGCGGACGGGGACTCGACGGCCTGGCTCGACGTCGCCTTCGCCCCGGCGGCGCCGCTGCAGCTCAGCGTCGGTTACTGATCAGCGTGGAGTGCGGAGAGGTTCCCTCCCCTTCCTCATCCCGGGCCGTGACACAGTGCTGTCATGGACGATCTCACCGAAATGCTCCAGGACTCCGTCGACGCCGGCACGCTGCCCGGGGCGGTCGCCCTCCTTCACCGTGACGGACGCACCGAGGCGGTGGTCGTCGGCGTCCAGGATCTGGAGACCGGGACTCCGATGTCGCGCCGGACGCTGTTCCACTGGGACTCGCTGGGCAAGCCGCTGACCGCTGTTCTCGCCCTGACCTTCGTGGCCGAGGGCAGTCTCGACCTCGACGGCCCGATCGAGCGCTGGCTGCCCGAGCTCTCCGCTCCGCGGGTGCTGAAGGACCCCAGCGGACCGCTCTCGCACACGGTGCCGGCGGACCGGCTCGTGACGGTCCACGACCTGCTGTCCCTGCGCGGGGGTCTCGGCTTCACCACGGATTTCGACTCCCCGTTCACTGCGGCGCTGGTCGCGCAGCTGCAGGAGGGCCCCTCGCCGCGCACGCTCGACAGGGACTCGTTCCTGCAGGCCGCAGGTCAGCTGCCGCTCGCGCACCAGCCGGGTCAGGGGTGGACCTACAACACCGGCAGCACCCTGCTGGGCATGCTGCTGGAACGACTCGGGGACCGCCCGCTCGACGAGCTCATGGCCAGGCGCCTCCTGGACCCGCTGGGGATGACCGACACCATGTGGTGGGTCCCTGACTCCGAGCTCCACCGCTTCGCGAGCCGCTACGGGGCGACCGAGGACGCCCACGAGAAGCTGGCCCTGATCGACCCCGCCGATGGCGAGCACGCCCGGCCGCCGTCGTTCCCCGATGGCGCCGGCGGCATGATCGGGACCGCCGACGACTGGCTGGCCTTCGGCCAGATGCTGCTGGGCGGCGGCGCCTACCGACGCAGCTCCCCCGGCAGGGAGATCCTTCCCAATGCGTTGGTGACCTCGATGATGTCCGATCAGCTCACCGCCGCTCAGCGCCGGCAGGCCGGGTTCTTCCTCGAAGGCGGCGAGGGGTGGGGCTTCGGCGGCAGCGTCCGCGCCGACGGCAGCTACGGATGGAGCGGAGGGGCCGGGACCACCGCCCGGGTCGATCCCCGTCGCGGCTCCGCGAACGTCCTGTTCACCCAGGTCGCCCTCGACAGCCCGGGAGGCTCCCCCGCGTTCACCGCTTTCGAGGAGCTGACCGGCGGATAGGACGCTTCGCCTCGTCGCCGCGAAACGCTCTCGGCGCGGCTGTCGAAAGTGCCCTCCCTCATCCGTCATGGGGGTGAGGCCGCGATCGCGGCCCGGTGGGGCCTGGACGGCCCCGCCGCCAGCGGAGAGGATCTGAGACATGAGCGCATACCTCAGCAGTGATGAGCGGAGGGCGTCATGAAGTACGCCCTGTTCCTGATGGCCCAGGGCGATCTGCCGCCCTGGGACGAGATGACGGCCGAGGCCCAGGCTGCGGCGCTGCAGCGGCATGACGACTTCGGGGCCGCCTGCCGAGAGCGGGAGGGAGTGAGCATCCTCGCCGGGGAGGCGCTCGACGGCACGCCCACGGTGGTGCGCGTGCGCGGCGGCCGGCGTACCGTCACCGAGGGCCCGTACGCCGAGGCGGTCGAGCAGCTCGGCGGGTTCTACCTGATCGAGACCCCTGATCTGGAGACCCTGCTCGAGCTCACCGAGCTGCTGCCGCCGTACGATCTCCAGTTCAGCCCCGTCGGCGAGGAGTGAGTGATGACGCGATACCTCCTGCTGATCACCCATGAGCCTTGGGACTGGTCCACCGCCTCGGAGGAGACCCGCGATGCGTTCTTCGCGCAGCACCGGGCCTTCTCCGAGCACGTCGCCGAGCACGGCCGGGAGATCGCGAGCGCCGCGCTGGGAGACGCTGACACCGCCACCACGGTGCGGCATGCCGACGGCCAGCTGGTGCTCACCGACGGACCGTTCGCGGAGACCGCGGAGATGATCGGCGGCTATTACGAGGTCGAGCTCCCGGATCTCGATGCGGCGGTCGCCGCGGCCGCGCTGCTGCCGCCGTCCTACACCGTCGAGATCCGTCCCGTCATCACCCTCGAGTGACACCGGCGTGAACGACGAGAACCTCGAGCGCGTGGTGCGCGAGGAGTGGGGCCGACTGGTCGCCCTGCTGCTCGCGCGCTACCGCCGCCTGGACCTGGTCGAGGACGCCCTGGGCGATGCGATCGAGGCGGCCACCCGCACCTGGCGGGTGCGTGGGGTGCCCGACGATCCCGTCGCCTGGCTGCTCACCACCGCCGGCCGACGGGTGCTGGACCGGCTGCGGTCCGAGGCCGTGCACCTGCGCCGCGCCCCCGAGCTGATCATCGATGCCGAGCACGGCCCGACGCGGGCAGGGACGATCGCCGATCCCGGCGGGATCGTCGAGGACGACGTGCTGCGCCTGGTGCTGATGTGCACGCATCCGGCGCTGGCCCCGGAGGCGGCCGCCGCCCTCGCCCTGCGGCTCGTGCTGGGGGTGAGCACGCGCGACATCGCGCGGCTCTTCCTGGTCCCGGAGACGACCATGGCGGCCCGGATCACGCGCGCCAAGAAGAAGATCGTCGACGCCGGCATCCCCTTCGCGATCCCCGGAGCCGAGGCGCTGCCAGACCGCCTCGACACCGTCGCCCAGACCGCGTACCTCGCCTTCACCGCCGGGTACGCCCCCGGCAGCGGCGCGGAGCTGATGCACACGGACCTGGCCGGCGAAGCGGTGCGCCTGGTGCGGGTGACGCTCGCGCTGCGGCCCGCCGCTGAGGTGCTCCGCGCACTGCTGGCCCTGCTGCTGCTCCAGCACTCCCGCCGCGATACCCGGCTCTCCCCCGACGGTGAGCTCGTGCTGCTGCCCGATCAGGACCGGCACCGCTGGCATCGCGAGGAGATCGACGAGGCCGTGGCACTGCTGGACGCGATCCCGTCGGCCCGCCCGATGAGCGCTCAGGCCGCCTCCTATCTGCTGCAGGCGAGGATCGCCGCCGAGCACGCGACCGCGACGAGTGCGTCGGCGACCCGCTGGGACCGGATCGTCGGCCACTACGACGCGTTGCTGGAGGTGATGCCCTCCTCCGCCGCTGAACTGGCGCGGGCGGTCGCCCTCAGCGAATCGGCCGGCCCCGCGGCCGGACTGCGGGCGCTCGAGCAGATCGCCGACGTCGGCAGCCACCGCCCGTCGGCGGTCCGTGCCGAGCTGCTGCGGCTGCTGGAGCGCGCCGAGGAGGCGCGCGAGAGCTATCACCTCGCGCTCGAACGGTGCGGCAATGCGGCCGAGACCGCCCACCTCCGCACCCGACTCCTGTCCCTGGACGGATGCGTCGGATGAGCACGCATCCCGTTCAGAGGAGGGGTGCGTCCCCCGGGCCCGTTCCGCTCGGCGCAACGGCATCCGGTCCAAGCGCTGGGCTACGAGTCCTACAGGCGACATCATGGGTCTCTCGCGTCCGCTGCGCGGGGCGTGGACCGGTGCGACAGAGCAGAGCTCACCACCCGCGATCCGCGAGCGCCGTGAGGTTGCGGAGCTGGTGGCCGGCCATCAGCTTGTCCCCCAGGGCCAGTGCGGTCCGTCGCGCCAGGCCGCTCTCGTGCGAGATGCAGGCATTGGCCCGCAGCCTCGCCCCGCCCCCGGCACGGGCGGGCTCCGTCGTCCCAGGTTGTCGAGCAGGTCGATGCTGTAGGGCGCGATCGTGAGCTGGCACAGCCAGCGGTACACGAGGTCGGGCTCGGCCGCGATGTCGATGCAGCGCACCCACCTGTCGCAGGGCTGGTCCATCAGCTCATCGGCGTGCGAAGTCTGGTCGATGTCGAGCGCCTCGGCCCGGGTGCAGCGCAGCATCGTCGGCGCGGAGGCTGTCATGGGTTCACTGCTTCGTGGTCGATCAGACGGGCTCCCAGCGTTCCGGGACGTCCCAGCTCCTGATGTGCGCGTCGGATGTCGGTGCTCGGGTAGCGGTGTCCCACGATCGGATCCAGCTCCCCAGCAGCGATCCGGTGCGCCAGCCAGGTCAGGTCACCTGCATCGTGACCGGCGGGGACCGGGATCGAGCGGACCTGATGTTTCATGGCAGCGATGAGCGAGGACGGCCAGGTCCCACCGTCGGTGAGCGCGGCGCGGCCTCCCCTGCGCGCCGCTCCGAGCCAGTGCCGGGGCTTGCCCGCCGTGACGATGACCGCGTCATAGTCACCGCACGATTGCAGATCAGAGGTGTCGCCGCGGTGATCCAGGACCTGGCGCGCACCCAGCGTGCGACAGGCGTCCACGGAGGCCGCGCCGGCGACCACATCCACTCTCGCTCCGCGCAGCTGTGCTATCTGGAGGGACGCGAGCCCCACCGGTCCTCCGGCCCCGACCACCAGGACCCGGTCCCCGGTCCCGACAGCTGCGGCGTCGCGCACCGCCCTGAGTGCCGTCAGTCCGCCGAGAGCCAGGGCGCAGTCCCCCGGCGACGGGATGAGGCCCGAGGGAAACTGTCCGCAGCGCTCCGGCTCGACGGCCAGGAGCTCCACGGTTGTCCCCCGCCGCCTGAACGGCTCCAGCCCGAGCACGATCAGCACCCCTGTCCCGGTGGGCAGTGCGGTGCCGTTGCTGTCGACCACCGTGCCGACGGCGTCGAAACCTGTCTGCTTCGGAAAGCCTCGACCATGGGGCAGACGACCACGTCGGAACTCGCCGTCGATGCGGCTCACACAGCTTGCCGCGACTCTGACCAGCGCCTGTCCCGGCTGAGGCCGAGGGACGTCGACCTCATCGATGTCCATGACCTCGGGACCGCCGCGGCGGTGGTACTGGGCGGCCCACATCTCAGCTCGCCTCCCGCAACAGCGATACGGCCAGCGCCTCTACCCGTTCCTCGACCACATCGGGAGGCAGGGCGAGGACAGTCAGCCAGGCCTGCGTCGCGCCCAGCAGTGTCATCTGCAGATCACTGACGCTCAGGCCCGGCGCGGGTGCGAGCCCTGCGCGATCGAGCAGTCGCGTCATCTCCGCGCATCCCGCCATCACCGGCCCCTTCCGGAGTCGCTCTCCGAGCTGGGGATCAGCGGCCATGTCCACCAGGAGCGCTGACATCATGGACTCGCCCGGCGCGCCTGCCATGAAGTCCACGATCCGTCGGGCCAGTGCCTGGCATACGCCCGCGCACGAGAGGTCATTGTCCAGCGCGGGCAGCTCGCGATCGTGCACCACCAGGTCGAAGACCATCTCGGCTCTGGTGGGCCAGTGTCGATACAGCGTCGTCTTGGCTACGCCGGATCTCGACGCCACGCCCTCGTACGTGAGGCCCCGATATCCCCTCTCGCCGAGGATCGAAGTCACTGCCGGTCGAACCTTGTCCCGAACACCCATGGCCTTCCTCCCTCCTCGCGCCCCTCATCGAGCGCTACGCTCCGTAGCGAAGTGGCGCGGGGCGCAGCGCCGCAAGGGTGTGTACAGTTCCCGGCATGATCCGTACGGGGGTATCGGTCCTGGGGTGGGCCCTGCTGGCGACGGGGGCGCTCGCCTCCGTCGTGCTGCTGGCGCTGAGACTGGTCACTGAGCTGCACACCCTGCATCCGGTCGTGATCGCGGTGGCGTCGTTCATCCCGCTGCTGTGGATCCCCGTGCTGATCGCCTGCCTGGGACTGCTGCTGGTGCTACGCGCCCGATGGAGGCTGCTCGGAGCTGTCGTCCTGGTGGCCGCGATGACGGCCTTCGCCTGGCCGCTGCTCCCCCAGTCGGAGCGGTCGGACACCCCGATCGCCGTCGGCAGCCCCCTGACGGTCCTCTCCCTGAATCTCCAGTTCGGCCGGGCTGACATCGGCGAGGTCTCCGAGCTGACCACCGCTGACGTGGACGTGCTCGCCCTGCAGGAGTACACCCCGGACTTCGAGGAGGAGCTCGCAGCGACCGGCCTGCTGGATCAGTTCTCCCACCAGGTCGGCACGGCGGACACCGACGCGAGCGGCACGATGCTCCTGTCCCGCACCCCGGTCGAGCTCGTCGCCGAGGCCGAGGGCACCGTATTCGAGAACCTGATCGCGACCACCACGGTCGAGGGCACCGACTGGCACCTCGGAGTGATCCATACGGCGCCCCCGCAGATGGGCGCCGACGTCTGGGCCCGCGACGGTGCGGCCATCGAGGATCTCGCCGCACCGTACCTCGATCAGAACCTGTTGCTGGTCGGGGACTTCAACGCGATCGACCAGCACCACACGATGCAGGAGATCACCGCGGGTGGCGCTCTGCGCGACCTCGCGGCGAGGCGACAGGGCGAAGGACTGGGGTGGCATCCCACCTGGCCTGCGGGCACGTGGATCCCGTCGTTCGCGCGCATCGATCACGCGCTGGTCTCCGGTGGTGTGCTCGGCGAGGTGTCGCAGTTCGAGACGGTCGACGGCAGCGATCACAAGGCGCTGCTGGTCGAGGTCGTCGCCCGAGAGGAGTAGCCGCATCTGTCCGCGTACGGTGACAGTCGACGCACGCCGGCACGCTCGCGAAGGAGCCCAATGGACGGCCGCACCCTGCAGGACATCGCCCGCGCCCGCGCCCTCGAGCTGCCCGCGGCGGCCATCAGTCACCCCTTCGGTCCGGAGTACGACGTGGCGAAGGTTCTCGGGAAGATGTTCGCGCTGCTCACCGAGATCGACCGCGGCCCGATCGTGGTGCTGAAAGCTGATCCGCAGGACTCCGAGGCGCTGCGCCAGTCCCACCCGGACATCACGCCGGGCTATCACATGAACAAACGGCACTGGATCACCCTCGAGCCCGGCGGGGAGCTCGACGCGGAGTTCGTCCGAGAGCTGGTGACGGACTCCTACCTGCTGGTCGTCGAGGGGCTGCCCCGGGCGCGGCGACCGGTGGATTCCGCCACCTTCCTCACCACCGGACCGCACCAGGACGATCGGCTTCAGGGCTGACGGGACGGCGTCTCTGACGCCCAATCGATCTCCAGCTCAGGGCGAGGCGCTCGCTCAGCGCGTCTCGGCGCGCCGCACCATCTCGTCGATCCAGAGCGGCACGAACGGTGAGGTGCAGTTCGGCGGCGTCGGGTAGTCCTTGAGCACCTCCAGGCGCTCACCGATGTCCCGCGCCCGCTCGCGCAGCTCGGGATTCGTGATCCCGATCTGGCCGAGGCAGTCGTTCATCGCCCACTGCAGCCGGTCCGGGGCCGCCTTCATCTCCGCCTCGATCTGGTCCAGGAGCGCGGGCTGATCGATCCCCTCGGGCTTCTTGACCACGCGGTCGCTGGTCAACGCCCAGCCGGCGCTCGCGACCACGGGGTCGGGATCGGCGAACCAGGCCTGGCGCAGTGCCTCGCGGTGCCGGCTCTTCTTCACCATGTAGCTGACCAGCCAGTCGTGGACCTTGGGTGTGCCGGCTTCGCGGAGCATACGGTCCAGGTCCTCCTGGCTGTACTGCGTCGGGCGGGAGATGAGCAGGGCGAGCAGCTTGAGCGTGGAGTCCTCGGCCTCCGCCTCCCACAGCGCGCGAGCGAGCTCGGGCTGGGTCTTCAGCCGCTTCGCGATCGCGCGGAGCTTG
Organism: Brachybacterium sp.; assembly: GCA_030457675.1. GTDB lineage: Bacteria > Actinomycetota > Actinomycetes > Actinomycetales > Dermabacteraceae > Brachybacterium. The sequence continues at coordinate 9,770 of JAKDUN010000097.1, forward strand.
GTGAGGTTCACGGCGTGGTCGTCGCCGCGCATCCTGTTGACCGCGCGCATCCGCTCATCCTCGAGCTCGGCGAGCTCCTCCCGGAGAGCGGCGATCGTCGCGGTGAGATCTGTGGTCGCCTGCGCGGTCCCGGTCATGGTGCGTCCTCCGTCATCGATGCGTTCCTGACGAGCCTACGGCGTGCACCCGCACTTCCGGCCCGCAGGCATGGCAACGCGCGGGCCGACGCTTCCCTGTCGGCCCGAGCGCTGCGCCCTCGAGAACTGCGCGTTCAGCCGACGCTCGCCCGGGGCGCCCCGATCCCCGGATCGATCCTCGGCACCTCGCCGCTGCCGGGGCGGATGTCGATGTCGAAGATGTCCAGCGGCAGGTACACCGTGGCGCAGGCGT
>JAKDUN010000496.1 GCA_030457675.1 Brachybacterium sp.
CGGCCACCCGCGGTCTGTCCGTCGGCCTCGTCGAGACCCACGACTGGGCCTCCGGGACCTCCTCGCGCTCCTCCAAGCTGATGCATGGCGGCCTGCGCTACCTGCAGATGCTCGACTTCACGCTGGTCGCCGAGGCGCTGCGCGAGCGCGATCTGCTGCTCACCCACACGGCACCGCACCTGGTCAAGCCCATCAAGTTCGTCTTCCCCTTCTTCAAGAAGGTGGTGGACCGCGCCTTCATCGGCTCCGGCGTGATGCTCTACGACGCCATGCAGTCCGTGGGTCGCAAGCGCGCCGTGCCCATGCACCGCCACCTCCTCCACGACAAGATGCTCGAGGTCTTCCCCGGGCTCGACGGGGACAAGGCTGTCGGCGCCCTGGAGTACTACGACGCACAGGTCGATGACGCCCGCTTCGTGATGATGCTGGTGCGCTCCGCCGCGGAGCACGATGCCGCCGTCGCGAACTACACCACCGTCGTGGACTACCTCCACGAGGGCAAGCGCGTCATCGGGGCGCGGGTGCGCGACGAGGAGACCGGCGAGGAGTTCGACGTCCACGCCCGCGAGACGATACTCGCCGGCGGCGTCTGGACCCAGGATCAGCAGGAGCTGGCCGGGGCGGATGCCGGTCTCGAGGTGCTCGCCTCCAAGGGCATCCACATCACCATCGCCCGCGAGCGGATCCCTGCGGTGCCGGACACCGGAATCATCACCCAGACCGAGAAGTCGGTCCTGTTCATCATCCCCTGGGACGAGTACTGGGTCATCGGCACCACCGACACCGCCTGGACCCAGGGCCCGCGCGACGTCGGTGCGACCGACGAGGACATCGAATACGTGATCGAGCACGCCAACGCCGTGCTCGCGGACGACCTCACTCGCGAGGACGTCATCGGCGTCTATTCCGGGCTGCGTCCGCTGCTGCAGCCGGTAAGGAAGAACTCTGCAGGGGGGTCCTCGTCCTCGACGAAGGTCTCCCGCGAGCACACGGTGATGGAGATCGAACCGGGCCTGACCGCGATCGCCGGCGGCAAGTACACGACCTATCGCGTGATGGCCGAGGACGTCGTCGACTTCGCGATCAAGGACTCCCAGCCCGGCCGGCCGAGCCTGACCCGCTCGATCCCAGTGATCGGCGCGCAGGGCTACCGCACCCTGGTGCGGGACAAGCAGGAGATCAGCCGACGGTACGGCTTCGACGAGATCCGCATGGATCGTCTGCTCTACCGCTACGGCGCGCTGCTGAGCGATGTGCTCGCCCTCATCGATGAGGCCCCGGACCTCGCCGCGCCTCTCGAGCATGCGCCGCGCTACCTGCGCGCCGAGGTGCTGTACGCGGTGCGCGCGGAGGGAGCCCGGCACCTGTCCGACGTGCTCGAACGCCGCACCCGCCTGGACTACGAGACCCGCGACCGCGGGGTCGCCGCGGCGGACGAGATCGCCGCGCTGCTCGCGCCGGAGCTCGGCTGGGACGCCGCCGAGGTGAAGCGCGAGGTCGAGACCTACCGTGCCTTCATCGAGGCACGGCTGGCCGGCGAGGCCACCGTCTCGGACGCGGAGGCCGCGGCCCGGATCGCGAGCGCACCGGAGGTGCCCGCACAGAACTGATCCAGCGCCCGCTCCGGCCGTGACCCGGCCGGAGCAGGTGCCGCATCACCCTGCAGGCACCCGCCTGCAGTACGCCCGCGGACGAGGTCCGCACCTATCCCTGGATGCCACCGGTCCCGCACGGATGCGGGACCGCTCGATGAGGAGGCCCCATGGCAACCATCTTCCTGTATGAGATCGCCGGCACGGCGATGCTGACCCTGCTC
>JAKDUN010000497.1 GCA_030457675.1 Brachybacterium sp.
CGGACCCGGAGGCCTTCGCCGCCTCCGCCGAGTCGGGCCGCCTGGCCTCGATGCGCGATCTCGCCCAGCGTCCGGGCGTGGACTGGTGGCTGGACCCGGCCCTGCTGGATCCGCCGATGATGCCGGTGGGCGCCGACGGGGAGAGCACCCCCGCCCCCGCCGAGGACGAGGACGCGACCTCGGCGGCCTCGTCGACGATCCTCGAGTACGCGCCTGAGCCGGCCTCCGCCGAGCTCGCGACCATCCTCCAGGACCACGTCGACGATCGCACCGTGCTGTCCATGCCCTACGCGCAGTCGGACACCATCAGCCTGCGCGCCGCCGGCACCGAGCAGCTCGCCGACGTGGTCCGTGACCACGGCGACCAGGCGTGGGAGGAGGCCGGGATCGTCCCGCGCGCCGCGGCGCAGCGGGTCGACGGCTCCGTCGCCGACGCCGACACCCTCGAAGCGGTGCTCGCCGCGGGCGGCACCGCGGCGATCGTGCCCTCGAGCTCCCTGCGCGCGGATCCCTACTCCTCCGTGACCCCCAGCTCCGTCGGCGTGTACTCCTCGACCAGCGAGAACGGGGGCGAGCTCGCGCTGCTGGCCCCGGACCCGGATCTCTCCGCCGAGTTCTCCCTGCTCACCGGCGATTCCGACACCGAGCAGGTCCAGCAGCGCCTGCTCGCGGAGACCGCGACGATCGCCTCGGAGTACACCACCGCGCCGCGCCATCTGCTGATCTCCCCGTCGGTCGATGCGGTGCTGGACCCGGCCGCGACCGGCGCCGCCCTCGACGCGATGGAGGAGGCTCCCTGGATCGCGGGAGACAGCACCGGCGCCCTGCTGGATGCCGCCGAGCAGCAGGAGTGGACCTCCGATCCGCGCAGCGAGGGCGACGGGCTGTACGCCCTCGGGGAGATCGACCCCGACGAGATCCATCCCAGCGGGCCCTCCGAGGACGGGCGCTGGTCACACCTGGACAGCACCGAGGATCCGCAGCTGCTGGACCCCGAGGCGCTCCATGAGCTCCAGGACGCCTCGGCCCAGGTCGACACGCTCGCTTCCGCGATGGAGGACGATGCACCCTTGGAGGCCTCGCAGCGCGAGATCATCGCCGGCACCTCGGTGCGCTGGCGCGGCGAGCCCGAGATCCCGGCGGCCCGCGCCCAGGAGGCCTCCGCCCTCTCCACCGAGCTGAAGGACCGCATCCAGGTGGAGCCGGCCTCCGGCTACAACGTCATCTCGGATGAGGTGAGCGTCCCGATCACGATCAGCAACGGGCTGGACACCCCGATCACGGTGCGGATCGAGGTCACCTCCGACAAGCCCCTGGTGCAGGTCGGCGAGCCGACCGTGGTCGAAGTCCCCGCACGCGGACAGATCGACGCCGCGGTCGACGTCGAAGCGATCGCGAACGGCACCGTCACCCTCACCACCGTGGTGACCACCACCGACGGCCAGCCGCTGACCGCCCCGGTGGACGTGCCGCTGACGGTCAACCCGTCCTGGGAGAACTGGACCACGCTGCTGCTGGTCATCGCGATGGGTCTGCTGGTCGTGGTCGGGGTGGCCCGGGCCCGTCGCACCGGGGCCTCCACCCGGGCGCCGGGCTTCACCGGTCCCGAGGACCCCGAGGAGCTGGTCCGCTCCGGACGGTCCACCCCGGACCAGGCTCCGGATCCCAGCCCGGGCCCCAGGCCTGACTCCGTTCCCGACCCCGGCCCCGAAGAACCTGCCACTGATCCGCCTGAGGAGGACCGCTCATGAGCGCCGCCGGTCGACGAACTGCGAGGAACGAGCGGGAGGAGATCGGCGCATGAGCACAGCTCGC
>JAKDUN010000098.1 GCA_030457675.1 Brachybacterium sp.
GGACCATCGGTCCCCACCCCCGCCCGGGCCCGCCCCGTATGCTGGGCGCAGATCCCGGCCCTGTCCGGGCCGCATCGGGAGGAGGTGAGCAGATGGCTTCGCGCCGCATCTCGCTGGGGATGCCGACGCCGCGCAGGACCGACGAGACGTCCGGGTCCCTCCCCGACACCTCCGACCGCCCCGACACTCCCGCGCTCGCGGACCGCTTCGGTCGGGAGGCCACCGATCTGCGACTCTCGCTCACCGATTTCTGCAACCTGCGCTGCACCTACTGCATGCCCGCCTCGGGGATGACGTTCCTGAAGAAGGATCAGCTGCTGAGCGTGGACGAGGTGGTGCGCCTGGTGCGCATCGGGGTGGAGCGACTGGGCATCGAGCAGGTCCGCTTCACCGGCGGCGAGCCGCTGACCCGCCCCGATCTCGAGGACATCATCGCCGGGGTCGCCGCGCTCGAACAGCGTCCGGACATCTCGCTGACCACGAACGCGATCGGCCTCGACCATCGCGCCGCGCCGCTGCGCGCGGCGGGCCTGGACCGGATCAACGTCTCCCTGGACTCGGTGGTCTCGGAGACCTTCGAGCGTCTCAGCCGTCGCCCGCTGCTGCACCGGGTGCTGGCGGGCATCGACGGCGCGCGCGACGCGGGGCTGGCACCGATCAAGATCAACGCCGTGCTGCTGCCCGGGGTCAACGACCACGAGCTGCCGGACCTGCTGCACTGGTGCCTGGACCGTGAGCTCCAGCTGCGGGTGATCGAGCAGATGCCGCTGGATGCGGACCACATCTGGGACCGCAGCTCGATGATCACCGCCGGGGACGTCCACTCGATGCTCGAGGTCCGCTTCGCGCTCTCCCCCGTGGCCGAGGCGCGCAATGGTGCTCCCGCCGAGCTGTTCGAGGTCGCCGACCGCGCCACGGGCCGTCATCGCGGGCGGGTGGGCATCATCGCCTCGGTGACCCGCCCCTTCTGCGCCGACTGCCGCCGCACTCGTCTCACGGCGGAGGGTCGGGTGCGCACCTGCCTGTTCTCCCGAGAGGAGACGGACCTGCGCGGCGCGCTGCGCTCCGGTGCCGACGACGAGGCGATCGCCGAGATCTGGCGCGCCGCCCAGTGGGGGAAGAAGGCCGGCCACGGCATGGACCGCGAGGACTTCGTGCAGCCCGAGCGCCCCATGAGCGCGATCGGCGGATGAGAGGGAACACCATGACCAGCACTGACCTGACGGGCGCCGAGGCCGCTGCCGACGCCGTCACGACCACCACCTCCAGCAGGTCCGCCGACACCGCCGCGCCGCGCATCGCCGTGCGCCTGTTCGCGGGAGCCGCCGCCGAGTACGGAGCCGACGCGGTCTCCCTGCACGCGAGCTCGCTCCAGGAGGCGATCGACGCGCTGCAGGCGGAGGCCTCCGACGCGGCGGCACGGGTGATCGGTCGCTCGAGCTTCCTGCTCAACGCCGTGGCCTGCACGGACCGCGCTCGGCGTCTCGCCGAGGGCGACCGGCTGGATGTGCTGCCCCCCTTCGCGGGCGGCTGAGCCCCACCGGTGCCGGCGTCACCGCCGACTGCGCCCTCCCCACCGGCGCCTCAGCTCGGCGGCATCACCACAAGCGTCGTGCCCGCCACGGCGCCGAAGCCCCCGCGCAGCGAGCGCACCCGGATCCCCTGCGCGGCGAGGCTCCTCTGGACGCTTCCCGAGCGGGAGCCGGCCGCGCAGTACAGCACGGCCCCGCCGAGACCGTCGCGCAGATCCGACGGCGCGGACGCGCTGCGGGGCTGCGTGGCTCCCGTGCCTGTCCGCCCGCCGGTCTGCGGTCCCGTCCCGCCGTCTGCTCCGGCCAGCGCGAGCACTGCACCCATCGGCAGGTGCTCCGCGCCGCGGATCATCCCGTCCGCCAGCTCATGCTCCTCGCGGATGTCGATCACCCGCACCCCGTCCTCGAGCAGGGCGGGCAGCTCGGAGACCGTCACCTCGCCCAGAGGCGGACCGGTCGGTCCGGGCAGGCCGCAGGTGGTCATCACGTCCTCGATCGCCTCGACGGGCAGACGTCGCGCATCCCGCGCGAGCGGCAGCTCGTCCCAGCGGGCGCGCAGCGCATCGTAGAGGGCGAGCCGGCCGTACAGCACGTCGCCGAGACCGGCCAGCACCTTGACCGCCTCCATCGCCATGGTGGAGCCGATCACGCCGCAGAGCATCCCCAGCACGCCGGCCTCGGAGCAGCTGGGCACCTCACCCGGGCGCGGCGGCACCGGATGCACGTCGCGGTAGGTCACTCCGCGCCCGCCGGCTCCCCAGAACACGCTCACCTGCCCGGCGAAGCCGAGGATGGAACCCCACACCAGGGGGATGTCCAGCAGTTCACAGGTGTCGGAGGTCAGGTACCGGGTGGGGAAGTTGTCGGTGCCGTCGAGCACCAGATGGTGGCCGGCGAGCTGCTCGAGGGCGTTCTCGGGAGTGATCACATCGACCACCGCACGCACCCTCGTCTCGGGATTCAGCGCCCGCAGATGTTCCGCGGCCGCCACCGCCTTGGACCGCCCCAGGTCCTCGCCGGTGAACAGCACCTGGCGGTGGAGGTTGGTGGGGTCCACGGTGTCCGGATCGAACAGAGTGATCTCACCGATGCCGGCGGCGGCGAGATAGGTCAGCACCGGTGCGCCGAGCCCGCCGGCCCCGATCACCGCGATCCGGGAGGCCGCCAGCCGGCGCTGGCCGAGCGGGCCCAGCTCGGGCAGCCGCATCTGGCGGGAGTAGCGCTCCTGGTCACGCAGCACAGAGGATGGCGCCGGATCGACCGCACAGGCGCGGATATCGGGCCGCGGCCCGGTCCCCTCACGTTCGCCAGGATCGGCCATCCCGACAGCGGACCCCCCTTTATCAGACACCCGAAGCACAGTCCTGCCGAAAACACCATGTCTTTCCACCATGTGATGTAGTGTCCCTCACGGCCGCGCACTGGGGCGACAGGCTACTGATGGATAACAATTCGGCCATGGAGCCGTGACGAGCGCGAAGATGCGCCTCGCAGTGCCCTAGAGTTCAGAAACCTGCTTGTGATCCGCGTCTCCGCGGGTCGAGCACCGACAATGTGAGGATTCCCGACGATGCGATCACGTTCGTCCGCCTGGAGGCGCCTGCACCGCGGCAGAGCGCTCTCGGCCTCCCGTGACGTCGTCTCGGACTCCACCTCGGGAGTTCATGCATGATCAAGTACATCCTGCGGCGGTTCGTCAACTACCTGATCCTGACGGTCGTCGCGACCGTGTTCGCGTACATCGCCGCGAGCCTCTTCTTCTTCCCGCGCAGGCGGTATCTCGGGGTGAACCCCCCGATCCCGGAGGATTCGATCGACGGGATCCTCAGCGCCTACGGCGTCAACGACAAGGATCCGGTCCTGCTGCGCACCTGGTGGTGGATCGAGCGGGTGCTGTTCGAGCCGCTCTCCCAGAAGCTGGGTCAGGATCTCAACGGTGACTGGGTGGTCCTGGAGATCATCAGCCGTGCCGGTCTGAGCCTGCGCCTGCTCCTGCTGGGCGCGCTGCTGGCCGCGATCCTCGGCGTCGCTCTCGGGGTGTGGGGCGCGGTCCGCCAGTACAAGGCCTCGGACCAGTTCGTCTCCTACTCCTCGTTCATCCTCATCTCCACCCCGACCTTCGTCGGCGGCGTGATCCTGATGATCGTGGCGACCAACGTCAACGACCTGATCGGGTTCCAGGCGATCCGCTTCACCGGTCCCAGCACGCCTGGGATCGACGGGTTCTTCCCTCAGGTGTGGGACGGGTTCGTGCACCTGCTGCTGCCCACGATCGCCCTGATGCTGTTCGGTGCGGCGAGCTACTCGCGCTACCAGCGCTCGCTGATGCTGGACGTGCTGGGCAGTGACTTCATCCGCACCGCCCGCGCCAAGGGCGCGACCCGGAACCACGCGCTGGTCAAGCACGGCGTGCGCGTCGCGCTGATCCCGATGTCGACCTACTTCGCCTACAGCTTCGGCACCCTGGTCGCCGGCTCCGCCTTCCTCGAGATCATCTTCTCGTGGGAAGGCATGGGCAAGTACGGCATCGTCGCGGTGCAGACCTCCGACGTCAACGCCCTGGCCGGGAACGTCTGCTTCACGGCGGTTCTGCTGCTGTTCAGCTCCACCCTGTCCGAAGTGCTGTATGCGGCACTCGACCCGAGAGTGAGGGTCTGACATGTCGATGAATGCTCAGCAGCCTGCTGACCACAGCGCCGATCTCTCCCAGGACCTCGAGCCCACCGCGTCCCTCATCGCCGCGACGACGGACCGCGACTCCGCCGAAGGCCCGTCGTCGCATCGCCCGATCTCCCGCGGCCGCCTGGTGTGGCGCCGGCTGAAGACCAAGCCGAACTTCTACATCGGTGGCGTGATGGTGGCCCTCATCGTGGCTTTCGCCCTGTTCGGGGACTTCTTCAACATCTATGCGCAGGGACAGCAGGACACGTTCAACTTCAACTCCCCGCCCAGCGGACAGCACTTCTTCGGCACCGACGCGATCGGCGTGGACCTCTACGCCTCGATGACCTCGGCGCTGCGCAAGTCGCTGCTGATCGGCTTCCTCGCCGCGCCGACTGCCACCCTGATCGCAGCGATCATGGGATCCCTGGCCGGATACCTCGGCGGACCTTTCGAGATGTTCACGAACTGGCTGATCAACCTGCTGCTGGTGCTGCCGGTGTTCTACGTGCTGATGATCGTCTCCCCCGCCATCGCCGATCCCAGCAACCTGCCCGCCGCCCTCCAGTGGCTCGGGTTCCTGCCCGCGTGGGGTCTGCTGGTCCTCGCGATCGGCTTCTTCAGCTGGATGATCATGGCCCAGATCGTGAAGAACCAGACGAAGTCGCTCAAGGAGCGCGAGTACGTCAAGGCGGCACGGTTCATGGGGGTCAGCACCCCGACCATCCTGCGCCGCCACATCATCCCCAACGTGGCCTCCCTGCTGATCATCGACGGCGCCCTGGGCGTCGCCATGGCGATCCTGGCGGAGACGTCGCTGTCCTTCTTCGGCCTGGGCATCCAGGCTCCCGACGTCTCCCTGGGCACACTGCTGCAGGACGGCACCGGTGCCGCTGTCACCCGCCCCTGGCTCTTCGTGATCCCGGCATCCTTCCTGATCGCGCTGCTGACCGGGGTCGCCCTCGTGGGCGACGCCCTTCGCGATGCCATCGACCCCACCAGTGAGGTGAACCGTGCCTGAGCCTCTGCTGCAGGTCAAAGATCTGACCGTCACCTTCCCGAACTCCCGCGGCGGCGTGCGCGCCGTGCGCGGCGTGGACTACACCGTGGACGAAGGCGAGTTCCTCGGCATCGTCGGCGAATCCGGCTCCGGCAAGTCCGTCTCCTCCCTCGCGGTGATGGGCCTGCTGCCCAGCTCCGCGAAGATCGACGGCGACATCACCTTCCGCGGCGACTCCCTGCTGGGGATGAGCGACCGCCAGCTGTCCCGGCTCCGCGGCCGGGAGATGGCGATGATCTTCCAGGATCCGCTCTCCGCGCTGACACCGGTGTACACCGTGGGCCAGCAGATCCAGGAGGCGCTGACCCTCCACGACAAGAATCTCCAGAAGCGCACCGCCGAGAAGCGGGCCGTGGAGCTGCTGAAGATCGTGGGGATCCCCGCTCCGGAGCGCCGGGTCAAGGCCTTCCCGCACGAGTTCTCCGGCGGCATGCGTCAGCGCGCGATGATCGCGATCGCGATCGCGAACGATCCGACGCTGATCATCGCCGACGAGCCCACCACCGCGCTGGACGTGACCATCCAGGCGCAGATCCTCGAGGTTCTCCAGAAGGCCAAGGAGGTCACCGGGGCGGCCGTCGTGCTGATCACCCACGACCTCGGCGTCGTCGCCGGCAATGTGGACCGGGTGGCCGTGATGTACGCGGGCAAGCTGGTCGAGAAGGGCCCGGTCGACGAGGTCTTCCACACCCCGCGGATGCCGTACACGATGGGTCTGCTGCGCTCGGTGCCGAACATGCTCACCGCCGGCAAGGAACGGCTGGTCCCCCTCGAGGGACGGCCGCCGAACCTCGCCGAGCTGCCGCCCGGCTGCCCCTTCGCGGATCGCTGCCCCGCCGTGCAGGACCGCTGCCGCACCACCGAGCCCGAGCTGCTCGCCGAGCTCGGGGACGGCCGCGAGGTCGCCTGCCATCGGGCCGACGAGATCGCCGCCGGCACTCTGAAGCCGAACGACATCTTCCCGCGCCCCCCGCATGAGGAGCGCGAGCTGAAGGAATCGGACACCCTGAATCCGGTGGTCCGCGCCCAGGACCTGGTGCGTCACTTCCCGCTGTACAAGGGCTCGGTGTTCCGCCGTGTGGTGGGCAGTGTGAAGGCCGTCGACGGTGTGGACTTCGAGGTCCTGCCCGGCGAGACCCTCGGACTGGTGGGTGAGTCCGGCTCGGGCAAGTCCACCACCGCGCTCGAGATCATGGAGCTGGTCACGCCGCAGCGCGGCAGCCTGGAAGTGGCTGGCAAGGACGTCGGGACGCTCTCGAAGGCCCAGCGCCTGCAGATGCGCCAGGACGTCCAGATCGTCTTCCAGGACCCGATGGCCGCGGTCGATCCGCGGATGCCGGTCGGCGACATCATCGCCGAGCCGCTGACGGTCCACAAGGTGCCGCGCGCGGAGCGGACCCGACGCGTGCTCGAGATGCTCGACCTGGTGGGCCTGGCGCCGGAGATGACCGACCGCTACCCCCACGAGTTCTCCGGCGGTCAGCGTCAGCGCATCGGCATCGCCCGCTCGCTGATCACCAACCCGAAGGTGCTGGTGCTGGACGAACCGGTCTCCGCCCTCGACGTGTCGGTGCAGGCCGGAGTGATGAACCTGCTCGAGGATCTGCGCGACCGCCTGGGGCTGTCCTATCTGTTCGTCGCCCACGACCTCGCCATCATCCGGGAGATCGCCGACAAGATCGCAGTGATGTACCTGGGGCGGATCGTCGAGTACGGCCCCGTGAAGGAGGTGTACGAGACCCCTCGTCACCCCTACACCCGCGCCCTGATGAGTGCGGTGCCGGTGCCCGACCCGGCGATCGAGCGGGAGCGCCAGCGCATCCTGCTCACCGGGGATCTCCCCAGCCCCACCGAGGACATCCCCGGCTGCAACTTCGCCTCGCGCTGTCCCCTGTTCCGGATGCTCGACGAGGACCGCCAGGCGAGATGCCTCGGCGAGGACCCGGCGGCGGTGCCCCATGGCGGCTCCACGGTGGCCTGCCACCACGTCGATCAGATCGGGCAGCTCGACGACGTCGACATCTCCGCGCTGTCCCCCACCGGCGACTGAGACCCTGCGTCCCGGCGCCCACAGACCGCAGTACCCGTCCACCACCCCAAGAACCCGAGACCCCGTGCAGAGCTGCACATCTCACCAGGAAGAGAGAAACCCATGAAGATCACGAGCACTCGTCGTCTTTTCCTCGCCGGAACCGGCGTGGTCGGCTCCGCCGCCGCGCTCGCCGCCTGCGGCGGCCAGGCCACCGAGGAGGAGCAGCAGTCCCAGGCCGCGGAGGAGAACGAGGAGGCCGCCGAGGAGCAGAGTGAGCTCCCCTCCACCGCCTGGGAGCGCATGGAGTACGACCAGGTCCCCGACGGCGGGACCCTGCGCAAGGCCATCCTCACCTTCCCGGCGAACTGGAACCGCTCGCAGGTCGACGGCAACAACGCCGACACCACCGAGATCGCCTCCCCCTGCGGTGCCGACAAGGGCAACTCCGCGATCATCATCTCCGAGACCGGGGAGAAGGAGTTCAACCCCGACTACATCGAGTCGGCGGAGATGGTCAGCGAGGACCCGCAGACCATCCAGTTCAAGTACAACCCGAAGGGCAAGTGGGACAACGGGGACCCGATCGTGGTCGAGGACCTGATCGCGGAGTGGAAGGCCACCAACGGCACCAACGAGGAGTTCCTCGTCGTCTCCACCGTCGGCTCGGACCAGATCGAGTCGATCACCCAGACCGATGACGAGTTCTCCGGTGAGATCGTCTTCGCCACCCCGTTCGTCGACTGGATCACTCTGGTGCACCCGGGAGCCCCGGCGGCCGTGTACGCGGACCCGGATACCTTCAACACCGGCTACGTCGATACACCGACCCCGGGCAAGGGCCCGTACAAGGTGGGCAGCCTCGACCCGGCCGGCGGTGTCGTCACCCTCGAGCGGAACGAGCACTGGTGGGGTCGGGCCCCGAAGCTCGAGTCGATCATCTTCCAGGTCGTCGACCAGACCACCCAGCCGCAGTCCTTCGCCAACGGCGAGATCGACTGGTTGGACGTGGGCACCGGCGACGTGCTCTCGCAGGCCAAGTCCCGCGAGGATGCGTCCATCCAGAAGACGAACGGTCTGACCTGGACCCACCTGACGATGAACGTCAGCGGTGGTGACGGTCTGCTCGAGGACGTCAAGGTGCGCGAGGCGATGGCCCGCGCGATCGACCGCGACGCCATCGGCCGTGCCGTGGTGGGCCCGCTGGAGGCACCGATCGTGCTGGTGGACAACTTCGTCTACATGCCCGGTCAGAACGGCTACCAGGACTCCTATGAGCCGCTGGGCGGCCTCACCTTCGATCAGGAGGCTGCAGGCAAGCTCCTCGACGAGGCCGGCTGGGTCCTGGAGGGGGATGCGCGCACCAAGGACGGCAAGACGATGGACCTCAGCGTCATCATCCCGGCGGACACCAAGTCGAACTCCGACCGTGCCCGTCAGGTGCAGACCAACCTCAATGAGGTCGGGTTCAACTGCGAGCTGCAGACGGTCCCGGCCGATGGCTACTTCCCGGACTACGTCATGCCGGGCTCGTTCGACATGGTGACCTTCTCGTGGGTGGGCACCGCCTACCCCGAATCGTCCTCCGCGAACCTGGTCTACCCGCTCGAGTCCGGGCAGAACTTCACCGGGTACGCCGACGATCGCATCGGTCCGGTCAACGAGAAGCTGAAGGCGGCCTTCGACACCGACGAGCGCCAGCAGCTGGCCAACGAGCTCTCGAACATCGTCGCCGAGACCTGGACCGTCATCCCCTTCTACGCCACCCCGATCGTCGTGGCGATCAAGGAGGGTGTCGTGAACACCGGTGCCTCGCAGTTCGAGACCACCGACTGGACCCAGGTGGGCATCAAGGCCTGATCGACGTATCGCGAGCTTGCGAGGGAGAGGAGATCAGGCAGGAGACAGAGCCTGATCACTGATCCTGAGACGGCGGCGGGGGGGGGGGGGGGGGGCGGGGGGGGGCGCCCCCCCGGGGGGGGGGGGGGGGGGGGGGGGGGGGCCGGCGGGGGGGGGCCCGGCCCCTCCGTCGTGTCCGGTCGCGCTCGGGCGGCGCGACCGTTCAGAGCATGACGCGGGCGAGGACCAGCAGTCCCAGGAACGCCACCACGGCGATCTGCAGGATGTTGGGGGTCGTGGTCATCACGCCGTCGACTCCGCCTGACCCATCGACAGGAGCGCGCCCCGCCGCATCACGCCGATCCATCCAGCGCTCCCAGCGCTGCTTGACCACGGCGGAGCGGCTGCGTCGCTGATCGTGGACCAGCCGCTCCTGCGGGGTGTACGACCGTCCGCGCAGGTTCTGCTCATGCATCGTCGCCTCCCGCCGCCAGGGGGCGTCCCTGCCCAGCGCCGGGGCGTTCCAGGCGGTGACCGTCGAGGTGGCGGCGCGGCGGGTGGTGACCTCGAAGCGCAGCATCGCGCCGACGCGCACCTCCTGGATCGCGGCGAAGGGGAGGCGGTGGGTGACCAGGACATTGCGCACCTCGACCTCGTCCTCGTGCAGCACCACCCGCGGCGCCCACAGCACCATCCACACCAGGGCCAGCACGAACAGCGGTACGGGCAGCACCAGCAGGCCCTCCCACCCGGCACGGAGCACCGCGTCCAGAGTGAGTCCGAATCCGATCAGGCCGACGACGGCGCAGATGACGACGGCGCTGTGCGGACGCAGATGGAGGGTGCCTCCGGGGTCGTGGGCGGCGGTGTGCGCGGGCATGGGCCCACGGTAGTCGAGCGTCG
>JAKDUN010000498.1 GCA_030457675.1 Brachybacterium sp.
TCTCGGTGGTGCCGCTGATGAACGGCGGCGGCCTGTTCGAGACCGGCGCGGGCGGATCCGCTCCGAAGCACGTCCAGCAGCTCGTCGAGGAGGATTACCTGCGCTGGGACTCCCTCGGGGAGTTCCTGGCGCTGGCCGAGTCGCTGCGCCACCTGGCTCGCACCGCGGACAACGCTCGTGCCCGCGTGCTCGCCGACGCCCTGGATCGCGCCACCGAGACCCTGCTCAGCGAGGGCAAGTCCCCGCAGCGCAAGCTCGGCTCGATCGACAACCGCGGCAGCCACTTCTACCTGGCCATGTACTGGGCGCAGGAGCTGGCAGCGCAGACCGAGGACACCGAGCTCGCCACCGCCTTCGGCCCGATCGCTAAGGAGCTCACCGACGGTGAGCAGACCATCGCCGAGGAGCTGCTCGCGGTGCAGGGCAAGCCGGCGGACATCGGCGGCTACTACCGCCCGGATTTGGAGAAGACCAGCTCCGTGATGCGCCCGTCGGCCACCTTCAACCGGATCCTCGAGGAGATCTCGGCCGCCCTCTGAGGCGGGTCGAGGACATCGGAGGGCGCACGGCGGGTCCCGCTGTGCGCCCTCCGTCCGTCCCCGGTCCCGGCTCGAGGCCCGACTCTCACCGCTCCCCCGATCCCCGAGGACGTCCCGTGCCCGTCATCCCCTCCCCCGTCGACGCTGTCGACCTCCGCTATGACGTCTCGGGCTCCGGGCCCGCGCTGGTGCTCCTGCACGGCTCGGTGCTCTCGAGGGCGATCTGGCGCGGGCTGGGATACCTCGGGCCCCTCGCGGCCGAGCACACCGTGATCCGGGTCGATCTGCGCGGGCACGGCATGTCGGGAGCACCGCACGAGGCGTCCTCCTACACCCAGGAGATCTTCGTCGCCGATCTGCTCGCCGTCCTCGATGCCGAGGGCATCGGCCGCGCCGCGCTGATGGGCTACTCACTCGGGGCGCGGATCGCGCTGAGCACCGCGCTCGCCCATCCCGGCCGGGTCACGCGCCTGGTCAGCCTCGGCGGCTCCGCCTCCGCGCAGCGCGGCGCCGTGGACTCGGTGTTCTTCCCGGGCGTGATCGACGCGGTGCGCACGCACGGGATGGAGGAGTTCTGCGCTCGTCAGGGGCTGGGGCCCGAGGTGGTCTCCCGTCGTGCCCGCGCCACCCGCACCGCGTTCCTGGCCGCCGATCACCGAGCGATCGCGGCGCTGCTGGAGGCCACGGACCGGACCGCGGGGATCCCGGACGAGGACCTCGCCGGATCCGCGGTGCCCGCCCTGTGGATGGCGGGCACCGAGGACCATCCCCGTCTGGAGGAGTCTCGGCGCGCCGCCGCGCTGATGGCGGAGGCGCAGTTCGTGCCGCTGCCCGGGCGGGACCACGGCACCACCCTGTTCCCTGCCGACGCGGTGCTCGAGCACGTCCTGCCGTTCCTGCGCTGAGCGGAGGGTGCTCGGGGCACGCGGCGGAGTCGGCCCGCGCAAGGGTGCGGTACGGCTCAGAGGATCTGACGCACCAGGGCGATCAGGGCGACGGCGACGATGATGCCGCGCAGCAGCCACTCGGGCATCCGCTTGGCGAGATGGGCGCCGAAGTATCCGCCCAGGAGGGCACCGACCGCGATGGCTGCCGTGGCGATCCAGACGATCTCCACGCCCAGCACCAGGTGCGCGATCAGGTACACGACTGCGGCGGCGAGGTTGACGACCAGGCTCAGCAGGTTCTTGATGCTGTTGACCGAGCCCATCGAGCGACCGGTGAAGGCACCGAGCACGCCGAGGTAGAGGATGCCCTGGGC
>JAKDUN010000499.1 GCA_030457675.1 Brachybacterium sp.
CGTCAGATCCTCACGCAGTGCCGATGCTCCCGGCATGGCGGCGAACCCGTCGTAACGGGCCAATGAGGTGCCCGTGAGCATGGCGAACCCGCTCGGGATCCGTTGCGGTCGCTCGATTAGGGACATTGCCAGCGTGCAGATGCGCACCCCGTGCGCCTCGGCGATCTCCGGGAACAGGGAGGTGAGCTGATAGCCGGGGCAGACGACGACCTGCTCACCGTGGACATCGCCACGGTTGGTGGACACGGTGCCGTCGCCCACCTCGGTGACGGTAGTGTTCCACGTGAATTCGACACCCTCTCCAGCCAGCCACTCGGCAAGGGCGGGGGCTGCCTCACGTGGGTCGACGCGCATATCCAGGGGCAGGTGAGCCCCACCGATGGCGCCCAGGCTCGGGTTCCCGATGGCCGCCGCCACCTCCTCGGCGCTGAGCATCGTCGCCTGATCCGGACCCCGGTGATCGGCGAACTCCTGGAGGACGCGCAGTTCCGGTTCGGTCATGGCAGGGATGAAGGACCCGGTCTCTGCCGCCCAGATCCCGGTGGCTGCCGCGGCCTCCAGCCAGCCGGCTCGAGACGCCATCGCCAGATCCTGAGCGTCATCGGCCTGCCCAGTGAAGCAGGCGTGCCCGAAGTTCTGGATCGATGAGCCCACAGGGCGGGCGGAACGGTCGATGACACGGACGCTGCGGCCCTGACGGTGTGCGCGGAATGCGGTGGCCAGGCCCAGAATTCCGGAACCTACGATGATGAGATCAGTTTTCGACATTCCCCCATCTTGGTCGCTTGTTGTCGTACGATGAACACATGTATGTACAAGTTTGGCGATTGTTCACCTGAACGTGACGTTGCGCTTCTCGGCCGGCACTCCCGGTTCATTCGCCCCGAATAGGAAGGAAGAGACGCCGCCGATCGGAGAACACGACGACCTCGAGCAGCGCAGCGCACGGCAAGCACAGCACCACGGCAGCACAGTTGGAAGCACGTGTCCCCATCCCCGACCCCGACGAGGCCAGCACACATGACTCAGCAGCGCACACGACAGCAGTACGACGAAATCGCCCACTATCTGCGAACTGCGATTCGCGAGGGGTATTTCCAGCCCGGCGACGAACTGCCCTCGGAAGCGGAACTGACCCGGAAGTTCACCAGCTCCCGCGGCCCGGTTCGACAGGCGATGTCGACACTGCGGACCGAGGGCCTGATCTCTTCGGGACGCGGGCGCCGGACGGTCGTATTGGACAATGTGCCCACACAGTCCTTCGACGACATCATCTCCTTCTCCCAGTGGTGCCACAATGCCGACATCGTCCCAGGCCAGCGCACCCAATGGGTGACCCGCAGGCCCGCCGAGAAGTCGCTGGCCGCAAGTCTGCGGATCCCAGACGGTGACCCGGTCGTCTCCGTCTTCCGGCTCCGCCTCATGGACGATGTGCCCACCATGGTCGAGCGCTTGAACTACCCCCTCGAATTCGGGCGCCACGTCCTCGCCTTCGATACCGACTCCGGTTCGATCTACCAGGAACTCATCGACCAGGGCGTCGACATCAGCCGAACCTCGCGAACCATCGATGCGATCGGTGCCAACGAGGACGACGCCACACTGCTCGAAGTTCCCGTCGGCACACCCCTGCTGCGAGTCCGACGCCGCGCATTCACCGGCGCGGGCGCGCTGATCGAGTCCTCTGACGACCGCTACCTTCCGTGGAAGGCCAGCTTTACGATGAACTCCACCCGGGGAAACCCCAGCTCGATGGCATTGACGTCGACCAACCTCGGCGACATCTGAGGTTCACCG
>JAKDUN010000500.1 GCA_030457675.1 Brachybacterium sp.
CCGAGCACCGTCGGCTCCGGAGCGGGCGGTCGCGAGGCGGCGGCGCGAACCCTCGACCGCGGCGGACCAGGCCTCCCGGCTCTCGCGCCAGGCGCGCCGCCAGGTGCCGTCCGCGACGGGCAGCCCGTCGTGCAGCAGGTGGCCGGGCAGCGCTGCGAAGGTGACGGTGTCCTCGTCGGCCGCGAGGACCTCTGCGGTGCGGAACGGGCCGGTGAAGTCCTCGGCGCGGGCGATGGCGTCCAGCAGCCGCTGGGCGCGGCCGGGGCGGACGATCTTCACGTACCGCACCGTGCCGTGGTCATCGCGGGTGCGGACCACGGCGCGCTTGCCGGGGCGGTGGGAGACGACGACGGCGCCGGTGTGCGCGGCGAGCGCCCGGGCGAGGCCGGGCAGGCGCGGATCCGTGCCGGGCTCGAACACGGTGACCCGGCCGGTGGTCGCGTCCAGTCGGGCTGCGCGCAGCGGTGCCTCGCCCGTCCCCGCGGCGTCGTCGCAGAGCTCCAGGGGCAGGCCGCGGCCGTCGTCGGCCCAGGCGCGGCGGACGGTCAGCGACCGGCCCCGGTGCTCGAACCGGGCGGGGACCAGCGGCTCCGCCTCGGCGGCGGCCCCGGGCGCCGGAGCGGCCACGGGCAGCGGCGGCGCCTGGGCGGTCGCGGACTCAGGCGCCGCAGCGGCCGCGGGCAGCGGCAGCCGCTCGGGGCGGTCCAGCACGGTCTCGGCGAGCGCGAGGCGCTGCTCGACCGCGGGCAGCCAGTCCTCGCGGTAGCGCCGCATGGGGTCCAGGGCGGCGGCGAGCAGGGCCCGGGCGGTCCAGGCGGCGAGCTCGTCGGCCGGCGGCAGGGCGCGGCGCCGGGCGTAGCCGCCGAGGAAGGCCGCGGCCTGCTCCTCGGTCCCGGCCAGCAGGCAGGAGGCGATCCAGGAGCCGAGGTCGACGCCGGCGGGGCCGAGGCCGGAGCGGTCCAGGTCCACCACCCGCAGGGGCAGGCGGCCCTCGCCGGGGACGGCGGTCTCGTCCACGGAGACCAGCACCTGATCCGGGGAGAGGTCGCCGTGGATCAGCGCCCGGGGCTCCTCGTCGCGCAGTGCGCCGTGCAGGCGGGCGGAGAGGCGATCGATCTGCGCGGCCCGGTGGGGCAGCAGGTCGGAGACGGCCTCGGAGGTCGCCGGGACCAGCGCGCCGATGCGGGCGGCGGGCAGTGCTCGGGGCGAGACCTCGGCCGCGTGCAGCCGGGCGATGATCCCGCCCAGCCGGGCCGCGGCCGACATCGACTGCGGGTGGGAGGCGAGGGCGGCGAGGTCGCCGTGGCCCCACTGCCGGCCGACGAGCACCGTCGGGCGATCGCGCCAGCGACGCTGGTCCAGGGTGGGCAGGTCCAGCTCCCGCCAGAGCGTGGCGACCTGCAGCAGCGGGTCCAGGGAACGGGCCGAGACCCGCAGCACCTCGCCGGTGCCGGGCAGGAGCAGCACCGCGTGGCGGCCGGGGTTGTAGCTGAGCACGCGCGCCGCGGCGGCGCCGCCGTGACGGCGCCGCACCCGCTCGATCTCGGAGCCGAGCCGGGGATCGCTGTCGAGGCCGCCGCTGAGCAGGGACGGCCCGGCCGCGGTCGGTGCGGCCGATGGCAGCGGGTGCTCGCGCACCTCGGGCCCGAGTCGGGCGGCACGGCGCAGGACGTTCTCGCGCTTGTCGCGGGAATCGACCAGCAGCGCCCAGCCGACGGCGGTCGTCTCCGCGCCCGGGGCCCCGGTGCCGGAGGGGTCCTCGGCGCTGTAGGAGACCAGCACCGAGGCGCCGGGC
>JAKDUN010000501.1 GCA_030457675.1 Brachybacterium sp.
CTGCGCCCCCGGCGGCCGGGAGCGCAGCCCCTGATCCTGGCCCGCACCGCCCCGGACGATGCCGAAGCAAGCCCCGACCTCGTCGGCGAGGAGGCGCGGATCCCCGGCCTGATCATCGGGATCGGGGAACCGGTGGTGCTCGTGAGCACCGTCCCGGACTGCGGCTGCGATGCCTGCGACTCCGGCTCCCAGGACCTGCTCGAGGAGCTCGACCGCGCGCTGCTGTCGATCGTCGACGGCTCCTTCGAGGTGACCCGCACCCCGCACGGGTACAGCACGCGCACATCCTTCGGCACGGAGAGCGGCAGCGGGGCCGACGACCCCGCCGTCTCCCGGGAGCTCACCTCCGGCCCCTGGGCCGAGAACTGGACGCCCCGCCCCCGGTCGCCGCGCGGCTCCGCCGCCTCCGACCCGGGCGCTCGGGAAATCTGACCTCATACTTCTATGCACCGATGGCGGGGCCGGTCACCGCGCCGATCGACGCCCTCGAGCACCCGCCGCTACCTCCGCGCCCTGTCCTCCCGGACCCCGTCGGCCCCGCAGCCGCCACCAGAACTCTGACGCATATGAGGTGTGGTTGGCGATAGGGCATTCAGCCCTCGCCAGAGGCAGAGTTCCGGTGGCGTCAATCCGGCGGCGGCAGGCCCGGCGGCGGGCCGTTCAGGAGTCCAGGCCGTGCCGCAGCCCGTGGATGACCACACCGAGCAGGCAGATCAGGATCGCCGGCGCGAGGTTCACGGTGACGTCCAGGAGCGGGCGCTCGAAGATCGCCCCCACCACGCTGACGATCACGACGATCGTCACCAGATAGAGCGAGACCACGAGCGTCACGTACTTCGCGCGGTCGAGCATGATCTGTCCTCTGCGTCGGGGGCCGGTGCGGCGAGCGTAGCGGGCCACGCACCGTCCATACAAGAGCTCGGCGCGTCGGGCGCACCTACCTCGCCGGCTTCCGGGCGGGACCATGCCCGGCAGGTGAGCATGGCTCCCCCAGGGCGACCCCGGCAGGGAGGGCGACCAGCAACGCGTTCGTCACCGCCACCCCGAGCACCCACAGCAGCGTGACGACGACGTTCGCCGCTGCGACCTCCGCGGGGCGCGCCGGCACCGCCGAGCTCTCCGTGCCGCTCGTCCTCTACGACGATCCGGGCACCACGCACTTCACCGTCTCTCTCGATCTCTATTCGCACCTCGCCGGCCTGCCTCACGTCGGCGCGCTCAAGATCCCGCCGATCGCCGGAGGCGTGGGCGAGGTGCGCGAGCGGGTGCAGGAGATCCGCGCCGTGATACCCGAGCACGTACGACTCGGCATCTCCGGCGACGGCGTCGCGGCCACCGGCCTGCTGGCCGGCTGTGATGCCTGGTTCTCCTCCCTCGGTGGGACGATCCCGGAAGCCATGGCCGCGATCGCGCGTCCGGCGCTGGCCGGGGATGAGGCGTCCGCGATTGCCGCTTCCGAGCGCCTGCGCTCGAGCTGCGAGGCTGACACGGCAGGGCGAGCGCGGCCGGACGCTGACAGTACGCGCAGGTTCGGCTAGCGTGTTGCCATCGCGCGCGACGAGGACGCGAGGGACTCCCCGGGGGAGCCCGTCCCGTCCGTCGCCGTGCGTGGTCCCTTCCCCGCTCCACAGGAGAGCCCCATGAACTCCCTGATCCTCGCAGTGGTCGGCGTGGCCATGATGGTCGCCGGCTATTTCCTCTATTCCCGCTTCCTCGGCAGGCGCGTCTTCAAGCTCAGCGCCTCCTTCCGCACTCCCTCCCACGAGCTGGAGGACGGCGTCGACTTCGTCCC
>JAKDUN010000099.1 GCA_030457675.1 Brachybacterium sp.
GGCGCCCGCACCCTCACCGTCCGCGGCGGCCCCGACCGCACGGAGTTCCTCATCTGGAGCGCATTCCAGCCCAGCCCCGCCGCGACGGCCGCCCTCCGGCTGCTGCCTGCTCGGGAGCGCCCGACGGGCGCTCCCGGGACCTGACGGTCACCGAGCGCCCGGTGAGGAAACGTCCTGGGTCACCGATGTCGCGAGCTTCGCACGACCGCGTCGTCATACGCGAGAGGCCCAAGGCTCCCCTGGAGGGTCTCGTCCGGACCAGTGGATCCCCGACGAACAGCTCGATCACCGTCGAACAGTTCTTCTCTCCCCACCCTCCATTCGTCCACCTCCTGCGGTACCGGCCTCCCATCTGTCGGTGCCTGGTGAGCCCGAGGACCGCTCCGGAGAGGATCGCCACCTGGTTTTCGTGCAGGTCAGCGCGGAATCTCTCACCGTTGGCGTTCCCGCGGGAACGAATCGGGACACCGCGGTGACCGCCGTGGGACCGAGCGGACCCGCTCGCGACGTCCTACCCGGTCCGGTCCCGGAAGGATCGCCGGTGCCGGGCCCGAGGGCACCGGACGTTCCCGCGGGAACGTCCCAGCGCTGCGGGGTGGTCGGCCAGGGGTCGCTGGAGGTCCTCACCGCGGAGCGGCTGGCGTGCACCGGGAAGATTGCACTGATGATCACCGACGCCGGAGGGGAGGCGCTGCATCTGGGCCGGTCATGTGATGGTCCACGAGGGCGGTCTCCGTCTCGTCCGGGCCCGCGGTCGGGCCACGACGTTCGACCCGCGCTTCGAGGTTCTCGACGGCGCAGGTCGGCCCGTGACAGCTCGCTGGCCGGCCCTGCTCGAACGCATGTGTGTGCGGCGGTTCCCGGACGCCACAGAATCCACGGACAGTGCTGACAGGACGGACAGGACGTACAGGGCGGACACCACGATCCGCTCGTTTGCCCCTGGATCCCGCGATGGCGCTCCCGGCCCCGTCGGCGCCCGGCCCGACTGCGTCGCCGCTCTCTGCCAAGCGGTGGTCGAGCAGGCCGCCTGAGGCGAGGTCCGGCAGGATCCGCGCGTGAGCGACGGAGATCGTGGCCCACGGATCATGACCCACGGTGCTCACGTCACGGCACCGGCTTGGTGGGCTCTCCGCGCGTCCACCCGCCGTCCACCCGGATGCCTTCGGCGGCGAGCAGCTCTCGGGCGCGGCCCCATCGTCGGTCGGTGGAGAAATTCTGCCACCGGTCCGAGAGTCCCTCATCCTCGACGGTGTCCCGGAAGCGTCGGAAAGCTCCCTTGCCGTCGTGGGCCCGCTGCAACCGCTCGCTCAGCCCGGCATCTCGCTGCAGGTCAGCGAAGGCTGCCATGTCCTGCCAGCCATCCCTGGAATCACCGGGCTCGATCCACAGCCAGCGGTCGGGCTCGGCGTCCACATCGACCGCGTACTCCTCCCCCACCTCGGCGGGGTCCGTGAGCTCGCCGGGGATCGTCTCCCCCGTGACCAGGTCCAGGAAGCCGCCGGCGGTCATCATGGGATCCGCGTCGAGCAGGTCGATGACCGCGTCCAGATCGACGGGAACGACACGGCCGGCCAGAGTGTCGCCGCGCAGCAGGGCCAGCAGGTCCTCGGCGAGCTCCCGGTCCCCGGTCCCGCCGCGCATGGTCAGCCGGTGGTGGATCGACACGAGCACCGGTTCGACGCGCTCAGGGTGCTGGGCGAGCACCGATCCGACTGCGGCACCGACCTGCTGCAGCACCTCATCGATCTCGACCCCCGTGATCGCCTCGAGGACGGCATCCGGATCCCCGGTGACGGTGGCCCGCCGCAGGGCAACCAGGTCGAGCGCGCGGCGCTGCCCTTGGCCCGGCCAGGCATGCAGCAGCATCGGATGCGGAGCGGCCGGGCGCGGCGGCACCGGGCCCTCCCCGTCGTCTTCGGCCCAGCGCCGCCCGTACTGGTCCGGGATACTCCCCCACCCCCAGTACGGCAGCGGGGACGAGGGCCGGATGCCGAGCACCTCGACGGGATCGATCAGCTGCTCACCGACCACGCACCGGTGGGTCCAGTCGTCACCCAGGTCGAAGGTGAAACTGAACTCCTCCCCCCGCTCCACGGTCCGGGCCACCGCCGCGGTCATGTCGACGCCCACCGCCAGCGGCCCGTCGCCGACCGCCACCAGCTCCTCCGGGTCGACTCGGCGAGGTCGACGTCAGGACCGCTGGACCGCCTTCAGCTCCTTCTTCAGCTCCTGCACCTCGTCGCGCAGCCGGCCGGCGACCTCGAACTGGAGGGTCTCGGCGGCCTGGTGCATCTGGGAGGTCATCTCGTCGATCATCCCGGTCAGGGCACCCACCGGGTCATCGCCCAGGTCCACGCTGCGGCCCTTGACCGCGTCGACGGTGTTGGCGCGGGCCCGGTCCGCGGCCACCCGCTCCTTGCCGGAGCGATAGTCGGTGGCCATCAGGGTGTCGGTGTCGATGTCCTCGCGGGCCAGCATGTCGGTGACGTCCGCGATCCGCTTGCGCAACGGGGTCGGGTCGATCCCGTTCTCCTCGTTGTACGCGATCTGCTTCTCACGGCGACGGCTGGTCTCGTCGATCGCGGACTGCATCGAGTCGGTGATCCGGTCGGCATACATGTGCACCTGACCGGAGACGTTGCGGGCCGCACGGCCGATGGTCTGGATGAGGGAGGTGCGCGAGCGCAGGAAACCCTCCTTGTCCGCATCGAGGATCGCCACCAGCGAGACCTCGGGCAGATCCAGGCCCTCGCGCAGCAGGTTGATACCCACCAGCACATCGAACTCCCCCATCCGCAGCGAACGCAGCAGCTCGATGCGGCGCAGGGTGTCCACGTCGGAGTGCAGGTACTGCACCCGCACCCCGTTCTCGAGCAGGAAGTCGGTGAGGTCCTCGGCCATGCGCTTGGTGAGGGTGGTGACCAGCACGCGCTCCTCGCGCTGGACCCGCTTCTCGATCTCCTCGCGCAGATCGTCGATCTGACCCTTGACGGGCTTGACGATCACCTCGGGATCCACCAGCCCCGTCGGCCGGATGATCTGCTCGACGTAGCCCTCGGACCTCCCCAGCTCGTAGTCCGCGGGGGTGGCGGAGAGGTAGACGGTCTGGCCCGTGCGCTCGGTGAACTCGGAGAAGGTCAAGGGGCGGTTGTCGAGCGCCGAGGGCAGGCGGAAGCCGAAGTCGACCAGGGTGCGCTTGCGGGAGCGGTCCCCCTCGTACATCGCGCCGATCTGCGGGACGGTCACGTGGGACTCATCGATCACCAGCAGGAAGTCCTCGGGGAAGTAGTCCATGAGCGTGTTCGGCGCGGTGCCGGGATCACGGCCGTCGAGGTGGCGGGAGTAGTTCTCCACCCCGTTGGTCGAACCCATCTGACGCAGCATCTCGAGATCGTGCGTGGTGCGCATCCGCAGCCGCTGCGCCTCCAGGAGCTTGTTCTGGTGCTCGAGCTCCTCGAGCCGCTCGGCGAGCTCGATCTCGATGGTGCCGATCGCGCGGGAGAGCCGCTCGGGGCCGGCGACGTAGTGGGAGGCGGGGAAGATGTGGATGTGCTCCTCCTGCCGGATCACCTCCCCCGTCATCGGATGCAGGGTGAAGATCGCATCGATCTCGTCGCCGAAGAACTCGATACGGATCGCGAGCTCCTCGTACATCGGGATGATCTCCACGGTGTCACCGCGCACCCGGAAGGTGCCGCGCTCGAACGCCACGTCGTTGCGGTCGTACTGCATGTCCACGAAGCGGGTCAGCAGCTCGTCGCGGTCCATCTCCTGGCCCGCGCTGAGCTGCACCATCCGGTCCACGTACTCCTGCGGGGTGCCCAGGCCGTAGATGCAGGAGACGGAGGAGACCACGACCACGTCACGGCGGGTCAGCAGTGAGTTGGTGGCGCTGTGGCGCAGCCGCTCCACCTCGGCGTTGACCGAGGAGTCCTTCTCGATGTAGGTGTCCGACTGGGGGACGTACGCCTCGGGCTGGTAGTAGTCGTAGTAGGAGACGAAGTACTCCACCGCATTGTGCGGCAGCAGCTCGCGGAACTCGCTGGCGAGCTGGGCGGCGAGAGTCTTGTTGTGGGCCATGATCAGAGTGGGGCGCTGGACCTGCTCGATCAGCCAGGCCGTGGTCGCGGACTTGCCGGTGCCGGTGGCGCCCAGCAGCACCACGTCCTGCTCGCCGTCGTTGATCCGACGGGTGAGGTCCGCGATGGCGGTCGGCTGATCGCCCGAGGGGTTGTACTCGGAGACGACCTCGAAGGGATGCTCGGCGCGGACCAGATCAGTGACAGGACGCATGTCTCGAGCCTACGACCCACGACCGACGGACGACACAGCCGCGCGGCGCCGTCAGCGCAGGGCGGAATCCCCGGGCTCCTCGAGAGCCGCCCTGAGCTCGATGAGCGTCATGTCGAGGGCATGGTGGGCGCGGGCGGCGAGCGTCTCCCGACCGCCGCTGTTCAGCACCAGCCGGTCCGCGCGACGGATCCGCTCGAGATCAGTGACCTGCGCGGCCATGATCGACTCGACGTAGGCGCGGTCCCTGCCGCGGTCCCGGACCACCCGGTCGATGCGGTCCTCGCGCCGAGCCAGCACGGCGATCACCGCGCGGTAGTCGCCGTCGTGGTGCTTCTCGAGCAGCAGCGGGCTGTCGTGGATGACCACTCGTTCCCCGGCGCGGGCCGCCTCCGCCTCCTCGTCGGCGACGGCGAGGTCGACCCGGGACAGGACGAGGTCCTCGAGGTCCGCGCGGGCGGCGGCGTCGGCGAACACCAGGCGCGCCATGGCGGCACGGTCGATGGTGCCCTCTGCGGTGCGGAGCTCCTCGCCGAAGCGGGCGACCGCCTCCTCGACCCCGTCCCCGGGCACGTCCAGCACCCTGCGGGAGTAGGCGTCCAGATCGATCACCCGGTGCCCGGCGCCACGCCAGAGAGCGGCGACGGTGGACTTCCCGGAGCCGATGCCGCCGGTGAGGCCGAGGCGCAGCGGAGGGGTCACGTGGGGCATGCCCCGATGGTACGGCCGTAAGAGCCATCACGCGATGGTTCCCGCTGGTGACGCCGGGGTCGTACCGTGACGGGGTGGACCCTCTCGAACTGCTGATCACCAATGACGTGCTGCGCTTCATGGACCTGCTGGGCGTGTTCGTGATGGGCGTCGCGGCCGGTGCGCTGGCCTCCCGGCTGAACTTCGACGCCGTCGGCTTCGCGGTCATCGGCATCACCGCCGGTCTCGGCGGCGGCATCGTGCGTGACCTGGTGCTCGACTTCGGCGTCCCCGCAGCCTTCGCGGACCCGTGGTACCTCACCTGCGCGCTGGCCGGGGCCGGCTTCACCTTCGTCATCTCCGCGGACGGCTCCTGGTGGCGGCGCCTGGTGTCCGTGCTGGACATCACCGCGATGGGGCTGTGGGCGGCCACCGGCACCGCGAAGTCCCTCGGGTACGGACTGGATGTGCTGCCGGCGATCCTGCTCGGCATCACCAGTGCGGTGGGCGGCGGGGTGATCCGCGACGTGCTCGTGGGGCGGATCCCCGCGATCTTCGGGGGCGGTCCGCTGTACGCGACCGGTGCACTGGTCACCGCGGTGCTCACCTGGGTGGTGGTGGCCCTCGGGCTGCCCTCTTCCCTGGTGCTGATCGCGGTGGCGGTCGGCTCGCTGCTTGCCGGCATGGCGGCGTGGCGGCGCTGGACGCTGCCCGGCCACAGCGAGTGGCAGGTGACGATGTCCGCCGCGCAGCTGAAGCGTCTGGTGCGCCGCACCCGCAAGCAGGAGCGCGAGCGCGTCGCCCTGGAGACCGGCACGATCCCGGTGATCGATACGGACAGCGACGACCTCGCCGAGGATGCCGCAGCGGACGATCTCGACGCGGCGGACTACGAGGACCGGATCTTCGAGGACCCCGTTGCCGAGGAGCTGCCCGGCACCATCGAGCACGAGGAGCGCGTACGAGAGGCCCCGGACGGCGAGGATCCTGCGGCCGACGAGATCTCTGCAGCCGACGAGGATCCTGCGGGCAGGGACCGCTGAACCGCGCCCGAGCCGGATACGCGGCGCCATCGGCCCCGGGTCGGGCTCAGGGTCGCAGCAGCTCGAGGATCCCCGCCACGTCCTGCGCGCGCAGCTGACCGGGAGCGGATCCCTCGCCGGCGGTCGCGAAGGTGGCGGCGCTGGCGAAGGTCTCGGCGGCGACGCGGCTGCTCGATCCCAGCGGGCCCATGCTGATCGCGATGTGAGGCCCCGAGAGATCCTCGGCGGCCGTCAGGCTCGCCGAGAGCAGCGTGAGGACGTCGCGGGGGGTGCGGGGCATCACCGCGATCTTCGGGACATCCGCGCCGAGCCGGCGCTGGCCACGCAGGATCTCCACCAGCTCCGCCGCGGACGGGGTGGCCTCCATGTCGTGGAAGGAGCCGACGACCACGGTGCCGTGACGGTGGGCGGCGGAGACGACGCGGGCGACCGTCGCCGGATCACGGGAGGTCTCGATGTCCACCAGGTCGACCGGGGACTGGGTGCCGGCGCGGCGGACGACGATCAGGGCCTCCAGCAGGATTCCCAGGTCGCGGTCCGCGATCGTGCGTCCGCCGCCCTCGGCCGCGGTGCGGAAGGTGACCAGCAGCGCTCGGTCCGGGCCCAGCTGCGCACGCAGGGCGGGCAGCGCGGTCAGAACGGCCTCGCGGTGCTCGTCGATGTCCTCGAGGTCGGTCCGGAAACGGTCCATCCGCCACTCCATGATCCGGGCAGGCGTGTCCACCGCTGCCTGGGCCTGAGCGAGCAGCTCCTCCTCGTCGGAGCCGACCAGCGGGACGATGATCTCGGGCCGGGCCCTGCCCAGCTCGATCCCGCGCACCGTGGCCGTGCGTCGGCGCGCATCCGCCTCCGGCACTGCGGCGGCGGTCTGCGCTGCAGCGGGCTCATCGGGGGTCGCGTCGTGGATGGGATGCTCCTCGTTCATGGGGTGCTCACTCCTTGGTGATCGCGGCGTACGCGGACAGCAGCAGTGCCGGGTCCGGACCTTCGATGCGGGAGACCTTCCCGAGCCGGTCCAGCACCACGAAGCGCAGCAGGCCGGCGCGGGTCTTCTTGTCCCGCTTCATAGCGTCCTCCAGCTTCGGCCACTGCCGGTCCCGGTAGGTGGTGGGCAGGCCGAGCGAGATGAGGATGTCGCGGTGGCGATCGACCTCGGCCTCGGAGAGCTTGCCGGAGAGGTGGGAGATCTCGGCGGCGAACATCATCCCGATGCTCACCGCGGCGCCGTGGCGCCACTGGTAGCGCTCGTTGCGCTCGATGGCGTGGGCGAGCGTGTGCCCGTAGTTGAGGATCTCGCGCTCCCCCGCCTCACGCAGGTCGGCCGAGACCACCCGGGCCTTCACCCGGATCGCCCGCTCCATGACCTCGCGGAACTGCTGCGTGGAGACGTCCAGGACCGCTGCCGGGTCCTGCTCGACGATGTCCAGGATCCGCACGTCCTCGATGAAGCCGGCCTTGACCGCCTCGGCGAGGCCCGCGGCGATGTCGTTCGCGCCCAGGGTGCCCAGCACGTCGAGATCGGCGACCACCCCGATCGGCGGGTGGAAGGCGCCGACGAGGTTCTTGCCCTCGGAGGTGTTGATGCCGGTCTTGCCGCCCACGGCCGCGTCGACCATGGCGGCGACCGTGGTGGGCACCTGGAGGACGTCGATGCCACGCAGCCAGGATGCGGCGACGAAGCCGGCCAGATCCGTCGCGGCCCCGCCGCCCAGGCCGATCACCAGATCGCTGCGGCCGATCTCGGCCTGCCCGCAGACTCCCCAGAGGAAGCCGGCGACCTGTGCGGTCTTCGCCTCCTCCCCGTCGGGGATCTCGGCGGCGAAGGCCTGGCGACCGGTCTCGGCGATCGCGGCGCGCACCTGCTCGGCGACATCGCGCAGGCTCGGCTGGTGGATGATGACGATCCGTCGCACGGGCTCGGGCACGAAGGCGGGGAGGTCGGCGAGCTGCCCACGGCCGACGTGCACGTCGTAGCCGCCGGTCGGGGTGGTCACGGGGATGACCGTCGTACTCATGAGGTCTCCTTCTCGGGGTGGGTCGTGGGGCTGTCGCGCAGGACGCGGAGGATGGAACGTGCCACGCGGGCGGGGGTGCCGTGGCCGGAGTCGATGCGGAGTGCCGCCAGCTCGCGATAGCAGGGACCTCGTTGCACGGCCAGCTCCCGCCAGCGGGACATCGGGTCCGCACCCTGCAGCATCGGGCGGCCCGCGCCGTGCACGATCCGGCGGGCGGCGATGGTCTCGTCGACGTCGAGCCAGATCACCGGTGCGCCGCGCAGCCGCTCCCGGGAGGCGGGGTGCAGGGGGGCGCCGCCGCCGAGGGACAGCACCCCGGGGTGCTCCTGCAGCGCCCGGGCGAGGGTCGCGGCTTCGAGCTCGCGGAAGGCCGCTTCCCCGTCAGCGGCGAAGATCTCCGGGATGGTGCGACCGTCGGCCTCGACGATCAGGGCGTCGAGGTCCGCGAAGGGGACGTCGAGGCGGGAGGCGAGGGCTCGGCCGACGCTGGTCTTACCCGCTGCCATCGGGCCGATGAGAATGGCGAGGGGGCCCGTCACGGAGCGGGATCCGGACGGCGGTCGGTCAGCGCCGACTGCAGATCCTGGGTCCCCTCCAGGTGGGCTCGGATCTCGGCCACGGAGTCCCCGCCGGTCTTCTCCAGCAGGGCGTCGGCCAGTGTCAGAGCGACGACGGCTTCGGCGATCACCGCGGCCGGGGCGACGGCGCAGGTGTCAGAGCGCTGGTGGTTGGCAGTGGTCTGCTCGCCGGTGGAGACGTCGACGGTGCGCAGCGCGCGGGGCACCGTCGAGATCGGCTTCAGAGCACCGCGCACCCTGATGACCTGGCCGTTGGTCATCCCGCCCTCGATGCCGCCGGCGCGGTTGGTCACTCGCGGGTAGGTGCGGGACCCGTCGTTCCCGGGCTCGGACCGGGACTGGTCGACAGCGAGGATCTCGTCGTGGGCCGCGGAACCGCGACGACCGGCGGTGGCGAATCCGTCGCCGATCTCGACGCCCTTCATCGCCTGGATGGACATGATCGCCTGGGCGAGCTGCCCGTCCAGGCGGCGATCCCACTGGATGTGGGAGCCGAGCCCCACCGGTGCACCGTAGGCGAGGACCTCGACGACGCCGCCGAGGGTGTCCCCGTCGGACTTGGCTGCGTCGACCTCCGCGACCATCGCCGCCGAGGTCTCGCGGTCGAAGCAGCGCAGCGGATCCTCATCCAGCGACGCGACGTGCTCCGGGGTGGGCAGCTCCGCGTCCTCGGGCACCCGCACCCCACCGACCTGCAGGGTGTGTGAGACCAGGCGGATGCCCGCGGTCTGCTCGAGCAGTGCCGCGGCGACCCGACCGGCGACGACCCGGGCGGCGGTCTCGCGGGCGCTGGCGCGTTCGAGGATCGGGCGGGCCTCGTCGAACCCGTACTTCAGCATCCCCGAGAGGTCGGCGTGACCGGGGCGGGGGCGGGAGAGCGAACGGTTGCGGGCGATCTCGCGCTCGTCACCGGTGCCGGCGTCGATCAGCAGGTCCTCGCGGGGGACCGGATCGGCGCTCATCACCTTCTCCCACTTCGGCCACTCGGAGTTCGCGATCTCGATCGCCAGCGGCGAGCCGAGGGTCCGGCCGTGGCGGAGACCGCCGTGGATCCTCAGCACGTCCTGCTCGAACTTCTGCCGGCTGCCACGGCCGTGGCCGAGCCGTCGCCGGGCGAGCGCCGCCTTCAGATCGTCACTGGTCAGCTCGATGCCGGCCGGAATGCCGTCGAGCAGGGAGATGAGAGAGGGGCCGTGGGATTCCCCGGCCGTGAGCCAGCGCAACATGGCGTCGATTCTCTCATGCGGGGCGTGTGTCCCGTCCCGGCGTCCAGGCCCGCAGCGCCCGCAGCACGTCGCTCAGCCTCCACCCCATCGACCGAGCTCCTACCGTTCGCACGCTC
>JAKDUN010000100.1 GCA_030457675.1 Brachybacterium sp.
CGCCGTCGGGCGGTGGCACACACCCTGGCCACGGGAGCGGAGCCCGACCTCCCACCCGGCCCCGGTCGCGCCGAACGCTCGCTGCGTCGCAGCATCGCCGTGGCGGAGGGCTCCCGCCCCGGCGGCCCGGCCTGGGCGCTCGGGCGCACCTGGGTGCTGCTCTATCCCCAGCTGACCGCGGCCCTGCGCGGCAGCGACGCGGACCACGAGGGATGGTCGCGGTTCCTCACCTCCGCGCAGGTGCTGGAACGATTCGCCTTCGGCCCGCCACTGGATGTCGCCCGGATGCTGATCGCCATGATCGACTCCGGCGCCCTGGACCTGAGCTGGGTCGATGCGGGCACCGCGCTCCGCGCCGACGGCGTGCACAGGATCCCGGCAGGTGCCGCCGGGCCGGATGTGGTGATCGACGCCGTGGTGGCCCCGCCGGGCCTGCTCGGCGTGAGAGAACCCCTCGCCGAGCACCTGCTGGGCAGCGGGCTGGTGACGGTCAGGCCCGGTCGGCGCGGAGCGGTCGTCGCACCCGACGGCACCGCGCTCACCGCTGCCGGGCAGCGTGCCGAAGGTCTGTGCCTGCTCGGTCGCGCCACGGAGGACCACGTGATCGGGCACGACACCCTGAACCGGCACCTGCACGCCGAGACCGCCCACTGGGCAGCGCGGCTCGCCCGTCGGGCCGCCCTCCCCGCAGCACTGGAGGAGACCGTATGACGACGCCCCCGCACGGCGGCCCCGACCGCGACCCCGGCCCGGGCCCCGCAGTGCAGGTCCCGTCCTCGTTCGGGGCCGGCGACCCACCGCCCGGGCCGGTCGACCTGCGCGCCGGCTGTCACGGCCTGCCGCCGCTGTCAGCGCGCCTCGCGCCGTGGATGCAGGAGCTGCTCGCCGATCCGGTCGCCTGCACGCAGCTGCTCGAGGAGCACGGCAGCCCGCTGAACGTGCATGACTTCTGCGCGCTCGCGGACAACGCGGAGGAGCTGACCGACGTCGCCGAGGCCCACGGCGTGGACCTGAGGATCTTCGTGGCGCGCAAGGCCAACAAGACCCTCGGCCTGGTCGAGGCCGCGCACCGGGCGGGGCTCGGCCTCGACGTGGGCAGCCACCGCGAGCTCGCCCAGGTGCTCGACCTCGGCGTCCCCGGCCGGGACGTCGTCGTCACCGCCGCGATCAAGCCGCGCCCCCTGCTGCGCCTGGCGCTCGAGGCCGGCACCACCCTGGTGCTGGACAACCTCGACGAGGCCGCCGCCGTCGCCCAGGAGCTCTCCGCCGCGCCCGGGACGCCGCCTGGGGCCGGCCCTCCGCTCACGCTGCGCCTGGCCCCCACGCCGGGCGGGGCCGTCGGCCCCACACGCTTCGGCGAATCGGCCGGAACCTGGCAGCGCTGGGCCGCCTCGCAGGATGCCCCGGACGGCATGCGCATCGCGGGACTCCACTTCCACCTGCACGGCTACGACCCGCTCGCCCGCGCCCGGGCCCTCGGCGAGGCGTTCGCTCTGGTCGATGCGCTGCGCGGGGCGGGCCATCACCTGCATTTCATCGACATCGGCGGCGGCATCCCCATGTCCTACCTCGACGACGCCGAGGAATGGACGAGCTTCTGGGAGGCGCACGACGGGCAGGGCGAGGATCCGGGCCCCTCACCGACCTGGCGCGGCGAGCCGCTGCGGCAGGTCTACCCGTACCACCAGCGCGTGGTGCGCGGGCAGTGGCTGGACAGCGTGCTCCGGGCAGAGGCGCTGCCGGGCACCACCGTGGCCGAGGCGCTGCGCGAGCGGGGCCTGGAGCTGCGCTGCGAGCCGGGCCGGTCCATGCTCGACGGCTGCGGGGTGACCCTCGCCCGGGTCATCCAGCGCACCGCCACCAGCGACGGGATCCCGCTGGTGGGGCTCGAGATGAACCGCACCCAGTGCCGCTCCACCTCCGACGACTTCCTGGTCGACCCGCTGCTGGTCCGCGCGGGAGGCCCTCCCTCGGAGCCGATGGACGCCTTCCTGACGGGCGCCTACTGCATCGAGGCGGAGCTGATCCTGCGCCGCCGCCTGCGCTTCCCGGAGGGCGTCGGGATCGGGGACGTGATCGCGCTGCCGAACACGGCCGGTTACCTGATGCACATCCTCGAGAGCGCCTCCCATCAGATCCCGCTGGCCTCGAACGTGGTGCGCGGGGCCGAGGGCTTCGACCGCGACCGGATCGACGCCGTCGCGCCCCAACGGCCCTGGCGGGACCCGGCCCTCGCCGCCCGGCTCAGGCGCCGATCGGATAGTCCACGTAGGCGAGGCGGCGGGAGTCCGGCGCCCAGCTGTTGACGTTGATCGTGCCCTGTCCGCCGTCGAGGTGGACGAGGTTGCGCAGGCCCGTCCCGTCGGGTGCGC
The DNA here is from genome assembly GCA_030457675.1 of Brachybacterium sp. Taxonomy (GTDB): domain Bacteria; phylum Actinomycetota; class Actinomycetes; order Actinomycetales; family Dermabacteraceae; genus Brachybacterium. The sequence goes on from JAKDUN010000100.1 coordinate 2,373, forward strand.
TCAGCCGCAGGATCACGGGGAGGTCCTCGGGATGGCCCTGCGTGCCGGGCGGGAAGCTGATGTGCACCAGCCGCGCGCCGTCCGGGGACAGGTGCGGGAACCAGTTCACCCGCTCGTCGGAGGTGAGCTGCTCGATACCGGTGGCATCGGGTCGCATGCGGAACAGCTGCGCATGGCCGGTGCGGGCCCGCTCGGAGTTGAAGTAGATCCAGGAGCCGTCCGGGGAGTGCTCCGGACCGTCATCGGGGTGCTCGTCGTCGGTGAGCTGGGTGGGCTCGCCGCCGGCCGACGGGATCGCGAACAGGTTCGGCGGGATCCAGGAGCCGTCCGCTCTCCGCTGCACGCCGGTGTACAGCAGGGTCATGCCGTCGGGGCTCACGCCGTGGAGGAAGTGGAGGCGGCCGTCGTCCTGCGTGATCCGCACCGGCGTGCCGCCGGTGAGCGGGGCCCGGTGGATGTGGCCGTCGTCGGCGGAGACGTAGACGTGCTCGCCGTCGGGGTCGAGCACGTGGTCGTTGTTCACCGGGGCGAGGTCACCCAGGTCGATTCGCTGCGGCTCCCCTCCCTCGAGGTCGAGGCGGAACAGGTGCCCGTCCGCATTGGCGATCAGCGCGGCGCCGTCGAGCGTCCAGTTCGGGGCCTCGAAGAGCAGGGTCGAGGACTCATGGAGGATCCGGTCCTCGCCGGAGTCGACGTCGAGCACGTGGATCCGGGAGCACTGGTCAGGGGCGAGGGAACGGGGCACGGGGCGTCCTTGTCATCGACGGTGCGGGGGCGTCCATCATCCCGCTCGCGGCCGCTGCGCCCACAGTCGTCCCACCCGACGGGAAGCTCTCCCCTGGACAATACTGTGTGTCGCACACTATGGTGTGACGCATGAACGACCCTCTCGATCTCCATCTTCAGGAGCTCCGGCGCGGCACCGTCGTGCTGTCGTGCCTGCAGCTGCTGCGCACCCCCGGGTACGGCTACGGCCTGCTCGAGGATCTCGAGCGCCACGGCTTCGCGACCGATGCCAACACGCTCTACCCCCTGCTGCGCCGCCTGGAGAAGCAGGAGTTCCTCACCAGCGAATGGAACACCGAGGAGACCAGGCCGCGGAAGTTCTATCGCACCTCAGCGGAGGGTGAGCGCCTCGCGGACATCCTCACCACCGAGTGGAATGCACTGACCGGCGCGATCCGCTCCCTCACCGATCCCCATCCCGTCACCGACGAGGAGAACTGACATGCATTCCACGCTCACCTCCCGCTACATCGACGCCACCGCCCGCTCCCTGCCGGCCGCCCTCGAGCAGGACGTGCGCGAGGAGCTCGCCGCCTCGATCGCGGACGCCGTCGAGGCCCGCATCGCGCAGGGCGAGGACCGAGGGACCGCGGAGCGCGCCGCGCTCACCGAGCTCGGCGACCCCTCCGCCCTCGCGGCCGGCTATGCCGACCGGTCCCTGCACCTGATCGGGCCCCGGCACTACCTGACCTGGCTGCGGCTGCTGAGGACGCTCCTGCTGATCGTGCCGCCGATCGCGATGCTCGGCGCCGGTGTCGCCCACGCGATCACCGGCGCGAGCGTGGGCGAGGCGATCGGCGAGTCCATCGCGGTCGGGCTCTCCGTCATCGTCCATCTGTGCTTCTGGGTGACCCTCGTGTTCGTCATCCTCGAACGCACCGGCGCCGAGACCGGTACGACCTGGGACGTGGACCAGCTGCCGGAGGAGCGCAGCACGGGCACCGGACGGACCGACGTGCTCGCTTCGCTGGCGCTCGTCGCGATCATGCTCGGAGCGCTCGCCTGGGACCTCGTGCGGGGCCTCGCCGTGATCGACGGCAGCACCGTCCAGGTTCTGCATCCCGACCTCTGGCCGGGATGGACCCTCGCCCTGGCCGCGCTGCTGCTGCTCGAGGCGGGGCTCGCGATCGCGATCTTCGCGCAGGGCCGCTGGAGCACCACCGCCGCGATCGTCAACACCGCCCTCGCCGTGGCCTTCGTGAGCTGGGCGCTGACCCTGCTGGGCCGGGGGCAGCTGCTGAACCCGGAGCTGCTCGGGTCCGCGCAGGCCAGCGGGGTCGATGCCGGCACGATGCGCATCCTCGGGACGATCCTCGTGGTCAGCATCGTGGGATGCTCCGCCTGGGACGCGATCGACGGCTGGCTCAAGACCGCCCGCGACCGTCGACGCTGACGGCCGGTCTCACGCCTCCAGCACGTGGCGCGGCCGCCAGCCGAGCAGCCGCGTCGCGGAGTCGTCGACGATCGAGTGCGCGGCGGCGGTGACGGCGATCGCCTCGTAGGGCCCGCCGCGCTCCCGGCGCAGCGCGCCCATCACCGCCGTCGCCAGATCCTCCGGATGCAGGGAGCCGATCGGGGTGCCGTCCTCCAGGGTGTGCAGCACCGGTTCGGCCTGCTCCTCGCGCAGCGGCGTGATCCAGCGCGGCCACGCCTCCGCAGTGGTCGGGAAGGCCAGGCGCAGCGAGGTGACGGTCAGCGGCCCCTCCTCCGCGGTGGGTGCGGGGCCCTCGACGGCCCGGCGCAGGGCCTGCTCGGCCAGCAGCTTCGTCAGCCCGTACAGCGCGGTCGCGTCGGGCTCGGCACCGGCGGGGATCGGCGCGGTCCCGTAGGCGGCGAAGACGTCGAGTGAGCTGATGTGCACGAAGGAGCGCACTCCGAGCCGTCGGGCGAGCCGCATCGCCAGCAGCACCGAGCCGACGTTCACCCCGATCGCGGCGGCGGTGCCGGGCAGCTGCTCCGCCTCGCTGCCGTGGGGCAGGTGGGCGGCCAGGTGCACCACGGCCTCGGCGCCCTCGAGCGCGGCGGTCAGCGACTCCGGGTCGTCGGCCTCCCCCACCACGTCCCGCACCCCGGGCTGCGGTGCCTCGCTGCGGTCCAGGGCGGTCAGCTCGTGCTCGGCCCGCCAGGCCTCGACGAGGGAGCTGCCCACCCCGCCCTTGCCGCCGATCAGTGCGATGCGCATGAGCTGATCCTCGCAGAGCCCGCGCCCCGGCGTCGGGGTTCCGGGGCACAGGGACGGGATATCGGGTTCCGGTGACCGGATCCCGGGTGCCGGGGCTCGCCGCTCGGGCCCCGTCGGGTCAGGGCCGGAGATCTCCCCGCGCCGCCTGCTCGCTCTCGGTGCGACGGGTCGCGGCCCAGCTGGCGAGCAGCCGCATCCGCTGCGCGGACTCGGAGCCCGGCTCGGTGGAGTAGATGATCACCGCGCGGCCGGGCTCGGCGGTGATGGCGAGCTCCTCGTAGGCGACGGTCAGCGTGCCCACCACCGGATGCTCGAACCGCATGGTGCCGGCACCGTGCGTGCGCACGTCATGCGCACCCCACAGCCGACGGAAGGTGTCGGAGCAGGTGGAGAGCTCGCCGACAAGGTCCTGCAGGGTCGTATCGTGCGGATCCCTCCCCGCTTCGACCCGCATGCTGCCCACGCACATCTCCGCGAACAGGTCCCAGTCGGGGTAGAAGTCCTGCGAGGCGGGGTCGAGGAACTGGAAGCGCGCGAGATTCGGGACCCGACCCCCTCACCGTCGCCGATCAGCGGGGAGTAGAACGCGCGGCCGAGCTCGTTGGTCGCCAGCAGGTTCTGGTGCTGATCGCGCACGAAGGCGACCCCGTCGGTGAGGGAGTCCAGCGCCCACTGCAGGCCGGGCCGCACCGGGGCCGGTGCCGCGGCGCTGCGCCGTCGGGGACGGCCCGAGGTGGGGATCCCGTCGGCCGCGCGCGCGAGATCGAGCAGGTGGACGCGTTCTGCCTCATCGAGCTGCAGAGCGGACGCGAGGGCGTCCAGCACCGAGGCGGAGGCTCCGGCGATCGCGCCGCGCTCGAGCTTGGCGTAGTACTCGACGCTGACCCCGGCGAGCATCGCCGCCTCGCTGCGACGCAGACCGGCCACGCGACGGTTCCCGCCCGCGGGCAGCCCCGCATCCTGCGGCGTGACCTTCGCGCGACGGGTCATGAGGAACTCGCGCACCTCTGCTCTGTTGTCCATGAGGACACGATAGGTCGACGGCCCCGGCGCCGCCCGGCGCCAGGGGTCCCCTGCGGGTACACCCCTCGCCAGGAACTCCCCGGCCCCCGCCGCAGACGGTGTGATGGTCGGGCACCGCCGCGGGACCCACGGTCCCGCACCACCGAGCGGCCGCCGTGCCGCAGCGATCCACCCCCCGCAGAAGGAGTGCCCCATGCGCGCAGTCATCATGCACGCCCCCGGCGACGTCCGCGTCGAGGAGCGCGAGGACCCGCAGCTCATCGACCCGACCGACGCCGTCATCCGCCTCACCGCCACCTGCATCTGCGGCTCGGACCTGTGGCCCTACCGCGGCGCCGACCAGCCCGACCACCAGCACATGGGCCACGAGTACGTGGGCGTGGTCGAGGAGATCGGCGAGGAGGTCACCACGCTCGAGGTGGGCGACTTCGTGGTCGGCTCCTTCGTGATCTCCTGCGGGCGGTGCGAGATCTGCCGCGAGGGCCATCCCTCCCGCTGTGTGCACGCGGTCTTCGTCGACGGCGCGATCGGCACCCAGGCCGAGAAGGCCCGCATCCCCTTCGCCAACGGCACCCTGGTGAAGACCCCCGGACAGCCCGAGGAGGACCTGATCCCCTCGCTGCTGGCCGCCTCCGACGTGCTGGGCACCGGCTGGTTCGCGGCCGACGCCGCCGGAGCCGGCCCCGGACGGATCGTCGCCGTGGTCGGCGACGGCGCCGTGGGCCTGATGGGCGTGCTGGCCGCGAAGCAGAGGGGTGCCGAGCGCATCATCGTCTTCAGCCGCCACGCCGACCGGCAGGCGCTGGACCGCGAGTACGGCGCGACGGACATCATCACCGAGCGCGGCGACGAGGGCGTGGCGCGCCTGAAGGAGCTGACCGGCGGGCTGGGCGCGCACTCGACCATCGAGGCCGTCGGCACCCAGGAGTCGATGATGCAGGCGATCCGCTCCACCCGGCCCGGCGGTGCCGTGGGCTTCGTGGGCGTCTCGCACGACGTCGAGATCCCCGGCGGCGAGCTGTTCTTCTCCGCCGTCCACCTCCACGGCGGCCCGGCCCCGGTGCGCCGCTACCTGCCCGAGCTGATCGACCTGATCTGGCGACGGGAGATCGATCCCGGGAAGGTCTTCGACCTCACCCTGCCCCTGGCCGAAGCGGCCGAGGGCTACCGGGCGATGGACGAGCGCCGCGCCACCAAGGTGCTGCTCACCCTCTGACCTCTGCATTCCTCTCCTCTCCTCTCCTCTCCTCTCCGAAGGACCTCATGACCGCCGCCCTTCCGCAGTCCCCCTCCGCTCCCTCGCCCGTCTCCCCTGCACCCGCTCCGCTCCCACCGGTGACCTACGTGCTCACCGCGGGGACGTTCCTCATGGGGACCACCGAGTTCGTGGTGGCCGGGCTGCTTCCCGCCGTCGCCGCCGACTACTCGGTGAGCGTCGCGACCGCGGGGCTCGCGATCACCGTGTTCGCGCTCGGGATGATCGTCGGTGCGCCGTCGATGGCGCTGGCGACGCTGCGCCTGCCGCACCGGGTCACGCTCACCGCCGCCCTGCTGGTCTTCGCCGCAGGGCACGTGGTGGGCGCTCTCACCGAGGACTTCGCGGTGCTGCTGGGCACACGGGTGGTCAGCGCGATCGCCACCGGCGCGTTCTGGGCCGTGGCCTCCGTGGCCGCGGTCAGGGCCGCCGGTCCCCGAGCCAGCTCGAGGGCACTCGGCATCGTGCTGGGCGGCGGGATGCTCGCCAACGTGCTGGGCGTGCCGCTCGGCGCGTATGCGGGCCAGGTGATCGGCTGGCGCGGCACCTTCTGGGCGCTCGCGGTGCTCGCCGGCCTGCTCGCGATCGCCATCGCCCGCACCGTCCCCGCGGTCTCCGGCGGGGGCGCGGCGGTGCCCTCGTTCCGCGCCGAGCTCGCCTCCCTGCGCTCGGGGAAGCTGTGGCTGGTGCTCGCCGCCTGCGCGATGATCACCGGCGGGGTGCTCTCGATCTACAGCTTCATCTCCCCGATCCTCACCGTCGGCGCGGGCCTGCCGGAGAGCTGGGTGCCCGCGGCCCTGATGGGCTTCGGCATCGCGGCGCTGATCGGCTCGATCCTCGGCGGCCGGATGGGGCATGCGCATCCCTTCGCCACCCCGCTGGTCACGGCCGCAGCGACCGTCGTGGTCGCCCTCGCCCTGCTGCGCTTCGCCGCGGAGCCGACCGCCGCGCTGGTGCTGTTCGTGCTGCTGGGGCTGGTGGGGCTCTCGGCGAACCCGGTGCTGGTGGGTCTCGCCAACCGCTACGGCGGCGAGGCCTCCACCCTGGCCACCGCGATGCCCACCGCGATCTTCAACCTGGGCACCGCGATCGGGACCGGGATCGCCGGCGCGACCCTGGCCGGTGACCTGGGCACCCGCGGACCGCTGCTGGTGGGCGCCGTGGGCGCCGCGCTGGTGCTGGTGCCGCTGGGCGTGCTGGTGCTGCGCGAGCGGGGGCTGCGCCGGCGGCGGTGACCCCGCGCCGGCCTGCCTCGCCACCGACGAGCTGTCGCGGGTGAGGTCTGAGCGGCATATGCGCCCTCCGACCCGTGAGTCCGACAGGACGCTGGTGGCGCCGGCCGGCCCGGGTCAGGCGGCAGAGCGGGGGCGATGAGCGGCGACGGCCGCGTCCGCGTCCGCCATCACGAGCATGCCGTGCAGGCGCGCCCCGGCGAGCGCGCCGCCCGCGGCCGAGAGCCCCACCTGTGCGGCCGGATCCGTGACGTTGCCGGCGACCGACACCCCGGGCACCTCGGTGCCTCCGGTGGGGTCGGCCGTGACCTTCCAGCCCATCCCGGCAGGCAGCTCCTCAAGGGCGAGGCCCAGCTCCTCGAGCCCGTCCAGACGGGGATGGAGCACGGTCGCGGCCACGAGCACCTCGCGCGGCACCAGCTCGCCGTCCGCCAGGCGGACCCCGGCGACGCCGCCGTCGGCCGTGGCGACGATCTCCTGCACCGCGGCCTCGATGACGGTGATGCCGAGCGCGTCGCACCGCTCGCGGGTGTCGGGGTCGACCTCGAGCCCGTCGAGGGCGAAGACCGTCACGTCGTCGCTGAGGGCGGCGAACATGAGCGCGTGGTGGAAGGAGGCGGGGCGGGTGGCGAGGACGCCGATGGCCTGGTCTCGCACCTCCCAGCCGTGGCAGAAGGGGCAGTGCACGAGGCCGCGGCCCCAGTGCTGGGCGAGGCCGGGGATCGCGGGCAGCTCGTCGCGGGTGCCGGTGGCGATCAGCAGGCGACGGGCGGTGAGGGTGCGTCCATCGGCGAGGGAGACCTCGAAGCGCAGGTCGCCTTCGGCCGACGGCTCGGCCGCGCGGGCGCTCGCGACCTCACCGGTGACGACCAGACCGCCGTACTGCCGCAGCTCGGCGCGGCCGCGGGCGAGGAACTCCGCCGGCGGGGTGCCCTCATTGCCCAGCAGACCGTGGATGCCCTCGGCGGGGGCGTTGCGGGGCGTGCCGGAATCGAGCACGACGACGCTGCGGCGGGAGCGGGCGAGCATCAGCGCCCCGTTCAGCCCGGCGGCGCCGCCGCCGATCACGGCGACGTCGACGAGGGTGCTGGGGAGGGGGTCGGAGGTGGG
>JAKDUN010000502.1 GCA_030457675.1 Brachybacterium sp.
CCGACGACGGCCATCCCGGTCACCGAGCGAGCCCGCGGCGCCGTGCGCGACTGGTTCACCACAGGCATCTCCCGCGGCCGCGGCGACGTGCTCACGGTGGGCCGCGCCGCGATCGCCGCCAGCCTGGCGTACCTGGTCAGCGGACTCATCTGGGACCACGAGTATCCGTTCTTCTCCGGGATCGTCGCCTTCATCATCATCGGCTTCGGCATCGAGAAGAAGATGCGCAAGATCGTCGAGATGTCCTGCGGAGTGCTGCTGGGGGTGCTGCTGGGCGAGCTCGCCCGCGCCCTGATCGGCCCGGGGACCTGGCAGATCCTGGTGGTGGTGTTCGTCGCCGGAATGCTCGCCCGCCTCATCGACTCCAGCAACCTGTTCGGCTTCCAGGTGGCGATCCAATCGCTGCTGGTGATGATCATGCCGATCACCCCCACGATGACACCGGGCGGGCGGGCGCTGGACGCCGTCACCGGCGTCAGCGTCGCCATCGTCGTCTACCTGCTGCTGTCCGGGGACCCGCGCCGCCTCCAGAGACGCGCCGCCGCCTCCTTCTACCGCGAGCTCGAGGGGACCCTGGTCAATCTCGCGCTCTCGGCACGCAGCGGCGATCGCGGCGTCGCCCAGGCGGCGCTGCGGAAGATCCGTGACGTCTCCCAGAAGTACACCGACGAGTGGAAGCTCGCCAACGACGTCGCCGACGAGATGGCCACCTTCTCCCCCTCCGGTCTGCGCCACGCCGACGACGTGAGCCGCATCCAGCATCTGCTGGTGGGTTCCGACCGCGCCATGCGCAATGTGCGCGTGATCGCCCGACGCCAGGCGGAGTTCCTCGAGGCGGTCCGTGGGGACGCGCACTCCACGCTCGCCGACGCGCTGCTGGCCGCCCGCGACGCGGTCCTCGAGCTCAGCACCGCGGTCTCCCACGAGGACGTGGACTTCACCATGGCCCGCCGCAAGCTGCAGCTGTTCAGCTCCTACCTCTCCCCCGAGATGCTGCTGCGCAACGACGAGGGCAAGCGCCCCGGGCGGGCCGGCCACTTCGAGGGCGTCACCTTGACGATCCAGCTGCGCTCGCTCGCGATCGACCTGCTGCAGGCCACCGGGCTCAGCGCCTCGGAGGCGAAGCAGTTCCTGCCCAGCCTGGTCGTCGCCGCGGACGGTGACGCGATCGGCCCCCGCCCGATGACCATGGAGATGCGTGCGCTGGAGCCGCAGGCCACCACCGAGGCGCTCGAGCTGCTGATCACCGACCGCTCCGACCCGGACCGTCGCCGCTGAGCCGGTGAGCCGGTGAGCCGGTGAGCCGGTGAGCCGGTGAGCCGGTGACACCCTCGTGCCGAGATACGGGAACTGCCCAGCCGCGGCCCGTATCCTGTTCAGATGATCGCCCTCATCCAGATGTGGATCTTCCTCGTGCTCGCCGTGGCCCTGCTGGCCGTGGAGATCTGGGCGCTGGTGAACGCCCTGCGCTTCCGCCCCGACGCGTACACCGCGGCCGGGAAGCGGAGCAAGACCTTCTGGGGCATCCTGACAGGTGTCGCCGTACTGCTGGGCTTCCTGTCGCTCCCCTACCCGATCGGTGGAGGCAGCTCGATGCTGTTCATGCTCGCCGGCGTGATCATCGCAGGCATCTTCCTGGCCGACGTCCTGCCCGCGCTGAAGCGGGTCATGGGCCGCGCCCAGGGCAACCGTCGGTGACCCGCACCTGACACCTGCCCCACGCGGCTCCTGCCCCACGCGGCTCCTGCCCCACGCGGCTCCTGCCCCACCGCGATGTCATGCGCGGGGTC
>JAKDUN010000503.1 GCA_030457675.1 Brachybacterium sp.
AGGGCAGCGGCCGCAGGGCCGCGGGGTAGGGCCGACGGCTCAGAGCTGCCGGTAGACGTCCTCGAGGGAGATGTCCTTGGCGATCATCATCACCTGCAGGTGGTACAGCAGTTGGCTGATCTCCATCGCGGCGTCGTCCTGGGACTCGTACTCGCAGGCCATCCACACCTCGGCGGCCTCCTCGACGATCTTCTTGCCGATCTGATGGACGCCGCCGTCGAGTTCGCGGACGGTGCCCGAGCCCTCGGGTCGGGTGCGGGCCGTGTCGGTGAGTTCGGCGAACAGCGCCTCGAAATCCTTCACCCCCACAGGGTACGCGTCCCGGCAGGACGCGCGCGCCGCTGACCGTCCGGCGGACAGCGGGGGCTCAGTCCGTGCGGACGGTGGGATCGAGGTGGGCGGTCTCGACCGTGACCCGGGCCTCGGCCAGGTCCCGGCGGTTGCGCACTCCCCACCAGATGAAGAAGCCCGTCAGGGTGAAGGCCCCGTAGAACAGGTACATGAAGGCGCTGGCGTAGTAGCCGGCGCTCAGCAGCAGGGGCACGCCCACGAGGTCCACGGCCACCCAGATCAGCCAGAACTCGACCCAGCCCTTGGCCATGCCGAAGGTCGCCAGGAGGCTGCCCATGAAGATCCAGGCATCGGCCCAGACCGGCTCGTAGGAGCCCAGCAGGCGGAACAGCGGGGTGAGCGCGGCGGTGCCGCCGACGAGTACGACCAGGAGCAGGGCGCGGGTGCCCCAGGAGGCCCAGCGCGGCTCCACCGCGGTGCCGTCCTCGTCGCGCGCCTGGCGCCAGCGGACCCAGCCGTAGACGGCGGCGGCGATGAACATCACCTGCCGCCCGGCCTGGCCGTAGAGATCGATCGAGTTCGGGGTGCCGAACACGGTGCCCAGGAAGACGGTCAGCAGCAGGGCATTGCCGACGATGCCGATGGGCCAGGCCCAGACCTTGCGTCGCATGCCGCCCAGGGCGCTGAGCAGGCCGAAGACGTTGCCCAGCACCTCACGCAGGAGCAGGAACTGGCCGCCCTCGAACTCGATGCGCGCCGCGAAGAGCCACTGCAGAAGATCCATCTCGCTCCTCTCGCCGTTCCTGGGAGCGTCAGTGGGAGGGGTGGCGCTGGGCGAGCTCGCGCAGGGCGGAGATCTCGTCCGCGGCGTCCTGGGCGCGGTAGATCGCCGACCCGGCGACGAAGACGTTCGCCCCGGCCTCCGCGCAGCGCTCGATGGTCTCTCGGCTGACACCGCCGTCGACCTGGATCGACACCTCGAGGTTGGCGTCGCTGATCGCGGCGCGGGCGCGGCGGATCTTCGGGAGCATCGCCTCGAGGAAGCTCTGCCCGCCGAAGCCGGGCTCGACGGTCATGATCAGCAGCATGTCGAACTCGCCGATGATGTCCAGCAGCGGTTCGACGGGGGTGGCCGGTCGCAGCGCGACGCCGGCCTGGACGTTCTTCGTGCGCAGGTCGCGGGCGAGCTTGACGGGGGCGCGGGCGGCCTCGAGGTGGAAGGTGACCGAGGCGGCGCCGGCCTCGGCATAGGCGGGGGCCTCGGTGTCCGCATCGGAGATCATCAGGTGCGCGTCGATGGGGAGGGTGCTGCGCCGGACGATCTGCTCGACCATGGAGGGGCCGAAGGTCAGGTTCGGCACGAAGTGGTTGTCCATCACGTCGACGTGGACGCTGTCGGCGCCGGAGATCTTGTCCAGCTCGGTGCCGATGGTCATGAAGTCGGCGTCGAGGATGCTGGGGTGGATGAAGTGACCGTCGGTCGAGTACGGGGTGTTCA
>JAKDUN010000504.1 GCA_030457675.1 Brachybacterium sp.
CTGGTGGTGCTCGGCCAGCTGGGCCTGATCGTGGGCCTGGGCGTGCTGCTGGACACCCTGCTGGTGCGCACCGTGCTGGTGCCGGCCCTGTTCGCGCTGATCGGGGACCGCATGTGGTGGCCCACCCGGCCGGCGCAGACGCGACCGACGCAGCACTGACCCGGGGCGCGGCGCTCGGGCGGCCGGACGGAGTGCAGGGGTGATCTCCCCGGCACTCCGCCCGGTCGATTTCGCCGACAGAGGTCGAAAAGCTACTCTGGCCTGCATCCCACCTCGTAGAGAGCGCGCCATGACGCCCCGTAGCCTTCCCCGCCGCACCGTTCCCGTTCCCGCCCGCCGCGGCCTGCTGCTCGCCGGCCCGGCCCTGCTCCTGGCCGGTTGCGGGCTGCTCCCCTCCGGAGAGGAGGACCAGGTGCCGCGGGGCGGCGTCGAGGACGCGGAGGGTGGCGGCGAGGCCGAGACCTCCGAGGAGCCCGCACCGGATCCCGCCACCACCGCGACGCTCGATCTCACCGTGGTGGAGGTGGCCGACGAGATCGTCGCCGGGGGGCTGATGTCCCGCCTGGAGGGCTCGGAGACCCTGATCCATCCCTACGCCCAGGCCACGGTGGTCGCCACGACCCTGCTCGACAGCCTCACCGCCGAGCAGTACACGGCGCTGACCGGTGAGGAGGTTCCGCCGGCGGAGGGCGGCCGGGAGACGGGCGAGGAGCGGCCCGCCACCACGCTGCTGCCCGGCGAGATGAAGAGGTTCCTGCTGACGGCCTGGGAATCCACCGATCCCGGCTGGACTCCCGCCCCCGATCCCACCTACACCGCCCTGGACATCACCTATGGCGGGAACCAGCAGATCCGCCTGGACTCCCCGAGCGAGGGGGACTCCGAGCGCAGCGGGACCGTGCTCGCGATCGTCGACGCCAGCCCCGACCCGGGCACCGTCGCCCTCCGCGCCGAGATGGGCGGTGGCGTCCAGGAGCTCTCCCTGCTCGACGGCTCGCTGCTGACCACGCCGGCCCCGCGGATGTACGACGGCGGGCTCGACGTCGAGGTCTCCGAGGCGACGATCCTGGACACGGAGGTCTCCGACGGCTTCGGACAGGACGTCATGACCCTGCACGGCACGGTCGAGGAGGCCTTCCTCTCCCCCTTCGTCGACACCGGCCTGCAGTACGGCGGAGACCTGGGCTGGGCCGAGGAGGACGAGATCCATCTGGTGGTCCCGCTGGTGTGGGATCGCGACTACTCGGCGAACGTCGACGAGCTCACCGAGGTGGTGCTGGTGCTCCCCGATGGCACCGAGCTGCGCCCCGCGCAGGACCAGGCGCGGATGTTCGGCAGTGCGCACCGGCGGCCCGTGGCGACCTTCACGGTCCCGGCCTCGCTGGACACCGCGACCGTGAAGATCATGCCCCGCTTCGGCACGGTCCTCGACGAGGACTTCGAGCAGGTCGAGGACCCGGTCACGGCGACTCTCACCCTCGCCTGAGATCCGCCCGTCCGCGGGGCTCTCAGCCGCCGAGGGTCGCCTCCCGCCGCCCGCCGCTCGGCGCGTCGGCCGGAGACGACTCACCGCCGACGCCCTCGCACCCGGCCAGGAGCAGGGTGACGACGACGCCGGCGGCGACAGGAGCGAGCGCCGCAGGGCGCTCAGCGGATCACTTCTCGATGGTCACCGAGGAGATGGTGACGTCCTCGAGGGGACGGTCGCGCATGTCGGTCTTGACGGCCTCGATCGCGTCGACGACCTTCTTGGAGTCCTCGTCGGCGACCTCGCCGAACACGGTGTGCT
>JAKDUN010000505.1 GCA_030457675.1 Brachybacterium sp.
GGGTGCCTGCACCATCAGCAGCACCCGCACCATCCGCGCTGTCCGCCTCGTCCGAAGCGTCTGCGTCCTCGAGGGCTGCAACAGTGGTCACGTCCCCACCGGCGATGACGATGCGGTCAACGCCCATGTCGTGGAGGCCGGGAGCCAGGTCGCGGATGCCGTCGAAGACATCGGGCTTCTCTGAGCGCAGCACGAGATCTTCCTCGTCGGGGACGAAGATGGACAGTTCCTCATCGTCGATATCGACGAGTTCGTCCTTCGTCGAGGCGAAGATGAGCACACCGCCGACGGTGCGAGTGCGGCCGACGATGTCGACTAAGATCTCGGCGTTCTCGTCGGAGATATAACTGGCGTCGTCGGTGTCTATGAGGAGCAGGGCATCCATGTGTCCTATCGTGCCATGTTCTGTGCCCGGATGCTCATGTCCGCGTTCAGCAGCAGGTACTCGGCGGGCATCCCGGCGCGCAGCAGACAGTGCTCGTCTGCTGCGATGAGCCCGAGTGCTCGCAGTGGCACCAGGCTCGCAGCCTGAACGGCTGCAAGTGGGCTCATCCCCACCTCGGCGACCGCCCTCATCACCGCATCGTCCATGGTCAGGGTCGAACCGGCGATGGACCCCGTCGACCCGTCCTCGCCCAACAGTCGTGCCACCGAATCGTCGACCTGCACCGGCAGCGAACCGAGCATGTAGGCCCCGTCGGCCATCCCCGTCGCGGCCATGGCATCGGTGATCAGAGCGATCCTGCCGGGGGCCAGTTTCGCAAGCATCCGTGCCGGTGGCCCCGCCACGTGGACTCCGTCGTTGATGAGTTCGAGGCTGACGTGTCCGGCATCGACGGCGGCGAGGATCGGGCCGGGTGCCCTGTGGTGGATGCCCGGCATCGCATTGAACGTGTGGGTGAGGATGCGTGCCCCAGCCTCGAAGGCCCGCGCCGCCTCCTCATACCCGGCAGCGGTGTGGCCGATAGCCACGCTCACCCCCGCCGAGGCGAACCGTGAGATCGCGTCGATGGCACCGGGCAGTTCTGGGGCGATCGTGATCTGGGCCAGCCTCCCATCGGCGGCGGCGAGGATCGATTCGACCGCCTCGGGGGTGGGAGCCGTGAGCACTTCGGGTGCGTGCGCGCCCTTGAAGTCCGGGGACAGGAAGGGCCCTTCGGCGTGGAGTCCCAATACGGCGGGGTTGTCGCGACAGAGCCTGGCCCCGGCAGCAAGGGAACGGCACAGGCCAGGGACGGTGTCAGAGACGTAGGACAGGGCGAGCGCCCGAGTTCCGTGCCGGCGGTGGACTGCCAGCACCTCTGCGAGCCCGGGTTCCCCGTCCTCGGCGCTGGAGCCACCGGCCCCATGGCAGTGCATGTCGACGTAGGCGGGTGCCAGATACGCTCCCTCGGCGTCGATGATCTGCACCGTCGCCGAGGTGTTCAGGTCCTTCCAGCCCATCCCACGTCCGCGTGCGATGACGGTTCCCCCCGCCGACGCGATCCAGTCATCGCCGGTGGCCGTCGCGGACCCACCCGGGGTGAACCCATCCGGCGTGGACCCGTCCGAGGCAGGCTCGGTGGGATCGCCGTCGAGGATGACGGCGTTGTGGGTGATCGTGTCTGCGGGCATTATGTCGCTCACCAGAGCATTCTCCAAGGTCTTTGCTGCGATTGAGTCGTCACCCCAGGGCACGGGTGCGTTGGGAGTCGATGTCGAGGACATGTTTGTCGAGGAATGCCAGCACCGTGCGGTACCAGACCTCGGCGTTGCCGCGACCGGTGATCCAGTGGCCCTCGT
>JAKDUN010000101.1 GCA_030457675.1 Brachybacterium sp.
TCCCGACCACCCCCATCCGGGGCAGTGGCGCCTGGTGGCCGTGCAGGTCTCCAACTGGGGGACCTTCCACGGCACCCATGACCTGGCGATCTCCTCCAAGGGGTTCTTCCTCACCGGCGGCCCCGGCACCGGCAAGTCCACCCTGCTGGATGCGATCAGCGCGCTGCTGACCCCGCCGCGCACGCTGCAGTTCAACGCCGCCGCCTCCGACGCGGGCCCGAACCGCTCGAAGTACCGCCGCACCGTGGCCAGCTACGTGCGCGGCGCCTGGGCGATGCACTACGACCAGGCCACCGGCGAGTTCAGCCAGGAGGTGCTGCGGGAGAAGACCACCCTGTCGGTGCTGACCCTGCGCTACAGCGACGGCCAGGGCGGCACCGTCCAGCTCTCCCGACTGCTCCTGCTGCACGCCGGCCACTCCGCGGACTCGGACGTCAAGAGCCTGTACGTCATCGCCCGGACACCCCTGGACGTCACCGATCTGCGCCAGTTCGTCTCCACCCAGATCGAGGGCAAGGCGCTCGAGGCCGCGCATCCGGGCACCCAGACCTTCCGGCAGTTCCGCGAGTACCGTGCCGCGTTCAGCCAGCTGCTGGGCATCCCGGACGAGAAGGCGCTGGGACTGCTGCACAAGATCCAGTCCGCCAAGGAGCTCGGCGACGTCAACGCGCTGCTGCGCGACTACATGCTCGACGCGCCGCGCACCTTCGATCTCGCGGACCAGGCGCTGGCGAACTTCCAGAACCTCTCCGAGGTGTACGAGGCGCTGGTGACCGCCCGCGAGCAGCGGGAGCTGCTGCGCGGACTGCGCGGCGCCCATGAGGACTGGACGGCGATGCGTGAGCGCGGTGGTGCGCTGGTGGACCGCCGCGCAGACATCGACGTCTTCGCCGCCCAGCACCTGGTGCGGCTGCTGGGGGATGAGACCGGCCGGCTCCAGCTCGAGCGCGACCGGCTCGAGGCCCAGCAGCGCCGGCTCACCCAGGACGTGGCCGAGGCCCGCTCCGATCTCTCCCAGCTCAAGGAGCAGCGCAAACGCGCCGGCGGCGGGGAGATCGACGACTGGAAGCAGCAGATCGCCGGCCTCGAGGTGGAACGGGAGCGGCGTCGCGAGCGCGGCACCGAGTTCGCCGCCCAGCTGGCCACCGTCGAGCTGCGCACCCCGGCGGGCGAGGACATGTTCCTCGCGCTGCAGCGCGAGGTGACGGCGCTGCGCGAGTCCCTGGAAGAGGAGGAGAAAGGGGCCGACGCCGCCCGCTGGGAGGCCGAGGCGACCGTCCGTGAGCTGGGCCAGTCCCTCGTCCGCACCCGCGAGGAGCTCGCCTCCCTCACCTCCCGCGCCTCGAACCTCCACTCCGAGGACGTCGCCCTGCGCGACCACATCGCCGCCGAGGTGGGCATCGCCCCCACCGAGCTGCCCTTCGCCGCCGAGCTGCTGCAGGTGCGCACCGGAGAGGAGGAGTGGACCGCCGCAGCCGAGCAGGCGCTGCGGGGCCTGGCCCGCTCGATCCTGGTGCCGGACCGCATCTATCGCGAGGTCGCCGCCGTGATCGACCGCACCAAGCTGCGTCGCCGGATCTCCTACAACCGGGTCAACACCGATCTGCGCCGCCCCGCGAAGAACGTCGATGACCGCTCCCTGGCGGCGAAGCTCGAGGTCAAGGATGGCGAGTTCCACGTCTGGCTGTCCCACGAGATCGCCGCCCGCATGGATTACACCTGCGCGGAGAGCCTCGAGGAGTTCACCCGACTGCACCGGGCCGTGCTGCGGTCGGGGCAGATCAAGCACTCCGCCACCCGGCACGAGAAGAACGCCGACCGGCAGATCAACGACCGTTCCCAGTGGGTCCTCGGCTTCGACAACCGCGCCAAGCGCGCCGTGTTCGAGTCCGAGCGCACCCGCGCCGAGCAGGAGCTCTTCGAGGCGCAGGCCCGCCGCAAGGATGTCGAGTCCGAGCGGGAGCGCCGTCGCGAGCGCCTCTACGCGCTGCAGATGATCAGCGCCGTCACCTGGGACGACATCGACGCCGCCTCCGTGGCACGGCGGGTGGCGAACCTGCGCGACATGGTGCGCGCCGCGGAGGACGGCTCCGCTGCGCTGGCGGAGCTGGCACGCCAGATCGAGGACGTCGAGCAGTCCATCGCCGGCAGCGACGAGGAGCTGCTGGAGGTGGTGCGCAGCGCCGGCAAGCTCGGCGAGCAGGCCGAGCGTGCCGAGGAGCGCCTGGCCGAGGCCCGCGAGCGGGTCGCGGAGTCGACGCTGGATCCCGAGGTCGAGAAGGAGCTGGCCGAGCGCTTCGCCGCGATCGCCCCCACCCTGGTGCTGCCGAACATCGACCAGGTCACCAAGGATGCCTCGGCGACCCTGGACGCGGAGCTGATGGGCCTGACCCGTCGCACCTCCCGCGCCGAGGAGGACATGCGCACCGCGATGCGCGAGTTCTCCCGCCGCTGGCCCGCCCAGGCCGGGGACACCACGGCGACCCTCGAGGGGGTGGACGACTATCTCGCGATCCTGCAGCGGATCGAGGAGGAGAAGCTCCCCGAGGTCGAGGACCGCTTCTTCGAGTTCTTCACCGGCAACACCCTCGGTGACGTGCAGGCGCTGGCCACCGCCATCGCCCGGGAGCCGGCGGAGATCCGCAAGCGTCTGCAGCGGATCAACTCCCTGCTCTCGCAGGTCGAGTTCCACTCCGGCCGTTTCCTGCAGCTGTCGATGCGGCCCGTGCATCTGGCGGCGCTGGACGAGTTCAAGCGCGCGCTCGAGGAGGCGGTGGCGGACACCGCGCTCAACGACATCTCCCGCGATCGCGACCTCGCCGAGGAGCGCTTCTTGTCGCTGCGGCACCTGATGGACATGATCGGCGCGGCCCGTACCCGCGACGACCAGGTCTCCCGGGTGATCCTGGATGTGCGCCGCCATGTGCACTTCCATGCCGAGGAGGTCGACGCCGAGGGGACCGTGGTCCACGCCCACGAGTCCGGCGGTCCGCTCTCCGGCGGTCAGAACGAGCGCCTGGCCACCTTCTGCCTCGCCGCGGCCCTGCGCTACCAGCTGGCGGGCACCGGCCACGAGGTCCCCCGCTACGCACCGATCATCATCGACGAGGCGTTCTCCAAGGGCGCGGGCAAGTTCATCACCGCCGCCATGGAGTCCTTCCGCCACTTCGGCTTCCAGGTGATCCTCGCGAACCCCGGCAAGAACCCGCAGGCCCTGGCCCCGTTCATCGGTGGTGTGGGCGTGGTGTCGATCCGACAGGACCGCTTCTCCTCGGTCGCGCCGGTGGAGTTCGTGCCGACCGTCACCGACGAGTAGGGCCCGGCGTCGATGGGGAGTTCTCCCCATCGGCAGCGGCCCCCGGGATCGCTACGCTGGTCGCCAACCGTTCCGGCCGAGCGGTGCAGGGTGACGCGGCCGCCCCGGGGCGGCGCGACGGGGGAAGGGTGAACGAGGATGTCAGCTCTCCACTCCGAGGCACCCGATTCGGTCCCCAGCCAGGACGAGACCCACCAGCGGATGCACGACGTGCTGACCTCGGTCATCACCGCAGCGCTGCAGGAGCAGCCCGGCCTGCTCGACTTCCACGACCATCGCCCCCAGCGGGACCGTTCCTCCGGCGACTCCTGGCGCGGGCTGCAGACCCTGTGCCATGTCAGTGCGCTGCTGGCCAGCTCCGGCCTGCCCGCGAGCTCCGAGATCGCCACTGCGCGCCTGGTCGAGGCCGTGCACCGGATCGCCGCCTCCTGGGGCATGCACCGCCGGTCGGAGCGGGCCGGTACCGGGATGATCGCCCTCAGCTGGACGACCGCGGCCGGCGACCTGCTCGAGCTGATCATCGGCGTCCGGGTGGCGGTACGCGCGATCAGCGCCCCGTTCCTGCCGGGCTCGCTCGCCCCGATGGCCACCACCAGCCCGGCTTCGGGGCTCAGCCCGCTGACGCCCCCTCCGCGCCTGGTGCGCTGATCCGCTCCGGCGCCGCCAGCGGGAGCGTGCAGGCCATGTCGACCACGCGGCGTCCACCGGGATCCCTGCGACGAGTTCACGGACCGCGTTGCTACCCTGAGCGGATGCTCGAGTCGTCGCCGCGTCGCCCCTCGCGCGCACGCCCGGGGACCCTGGTCGCGCGTGCTGCGGCTCTGTGCGCGGCCGGGATGCTGGCGCTGTCGACGGCGCTGCCGGCGACGGCGCTGGGGGAGGACGGGTCCTTCGACTTCCCGGCAGAGACGCAGACCCTGCAGATGGTCCCCAGCTCGATCACCCGCATCCCGATCGGCGCGCTGATCGAGGATGGTCTCCAGGACCAGGTGGACCTCGGATCGGCCCAGCTGGCCCTGCCCCAGGGAGCCGACGAGAGCACCCTGGAGCAGATGCGCCTGGGGGAGGACTCCCACAGCCTCGAGGTGAGGGGGGAGGGGACCTGGACGCTGCTCGGTGACGAGCTGGTCTTCACCCCGCTCCTCGGCGTCGAGGGGCCGAGCGCGCCGATCGAGCTGACCATCGGCGGGCTGCACGAGGGCCGCTCGCAGCCGATCCGGCTCACCCCCGAGCTGCTGGAGCTCGAGGAGGTCACGGCGCGCGGCTCGGCCGGTGAGGCGGCGAGCATCGAGCTTCCCGGGGACGTGCCCGCTCAGGGCTCCGCACGACTGGAGCTGGGAGGTCTGCCCCCCGGGGCCACGGTGCTCGACGACGGCAGCCGGGTCACGGTTCCCGACCAGGGCGCCTGGCAGCTCGCGGCCGACGGCGGCACCCTGACGCACACCCCGGCGGGGCCCGGGCTCGGCCGGCAGCTCGACCCGGTCCGCTTCGTGATCGAGGACGAGGAGGGAGCGGTGGAGCGAGCCGGCCGGGTCACGCTCTCGGTCCCGATCATCTCGGACCTGGACTGGTCCGCTCCCTATGGCCAGGACATCCTGTTCGTGGTCGGCGAGGGACAGCAGTACGTCGACCCCGAGACGCTGCGGCTGCAGCCGCTGGACGCTCCGGAGTCCCACCAGGCCTCCGAGGACGGCACCGAGGTGGTGGTCGAGGGGCAGGGCACCTGGGTGCTGGATCGCACGGCGGCCACCGTGCGCTTCTCCCCGGAGAGCGCCGAGGTGCACGAGACCGCCCCGATGGGCATCACCGGCGGTGACGGGATGGGCAACACCGCCTCGACGGCACAGCTCAGCACGGCCTATCCGATCCTGCGATCGCGGTCCGTGGCCGGGCCGCCCGGTACCGAGATCAGCGTCGACATGAGCGCGGGCAGCCGGGACGTCAGCTCGGACTCGCTGCGCTTCGACCCCGCAGCGGCGCCCGAGGGCGCAGACCTTGCCGAGGACGCCGCGGAGCTGACCGTCGCGGGAGAGGGCACCTGGCGGATCGACGGTGAGACCGGCGCGGTGGAGATGACCCCCGCGGAGGGATTCACCGGCACCTCCACCCCGGTGGGGGTCATCGCCCGGGGCGTCTACGCCGACAACCTCGTCCAGGCCACGGTGCAGGTGATCGTCGCGCCGGTCATCGCCACGCCCCGCGACGACGAGGGACGCACCGCACCGCAGAACCCGTTCACCGTGGACGTGCTCAGCAACGACACCGCCGGCAGCGGCTCCCAGCCGCTGGACCCCGAGACCCTCCGGATCAGCTCCCTCGCGGCGACGAACCTGTC
This sequence comes from Brachybacterium sp., assembly GCA_030457675.1. Lineage (GTDB taxonomy): Bacteria > Actinomycetota > Actinomycetes > Actinomycetales > Dermabacteraceae > Brachybacterium. The sequence continues at coordinate 5,652 of JAKDUN010000101.1, forward strand.
CGAGCTCGACAACGGCCGCGGCACCCGGCTGCTCATCCCGGGGGAGGGGGTCTTCACCGTCGGGGACAACGGCACGGTCACCTTCGATCCCGTCGAGGGGTTCACCGGGCGCACCACCGCGGTCACCTATCACGTCCGCGACAGCGCGGGCGTCCCGGTCGAGGCCTCCCTGGTGGTCGATGTCGACCCCGATCTCAGCGCGACGGCCGAGCCCGTGATCGAGGTCAGCGGCATCAACAGCCTGCTGGTCGGCCTGATGCCCGGCTCGCCCGGCACCCCGGTCCTCTTCGGCACCCTCGTGCTGCTGCTGCTCTTCGGCGGCGGGGTCTCGCTGTGGATCGGGCTGCGCATGGAGACCGACAGGCGTGCGTGGGAGGACTGAGGGTCAGCAGCCCTCGGGCGGATCCACCGGCTTCTCCAGCGCCGAGGCGGCCGCTGACTCCTCCTCGAGCCCGGTGAACCCGTCACCGATCAGCACCTGCACCGCGGACCCCTCCTGCTGCTCGTCCAGGCGCAGCTGCGCTCCCTGGATCTGCACCCTCACGGACTGGGCCGCCAGGTATCCCTCGGGTCCGTGGACGATCGTGGCGGGACCGGCGGCCTGGCGGGTGTTGCCGGGGCTCTCGAGGCCGTAGCCCCGCTCGGCGAGCTGCTCGGAGACGTCGCCGGCCAGACCGCTGCGGCTGGTGCCGTTCAGGACGGTCACCGTGACCTCGCCGGGCGGCAGCGGGACGGCGTCGGGTTCCGGGCAGGTGAGCTCCGCGACCTCGGGGCCGAAGGACTTCTGCGCGATCACGCCGGGATCGGCCACCGGTTCGCGGAGCTCGCCGACCGCGTAGACACCGATCGCGATCAGGGCGACGGCGAGGATCGAGAAGATCGTCAGCTGCGTCGCTCGGAGGCGTCGGGTGCGGCGCAGCCGCTGGTCCCGTCGGCGGACGTCGTCCGCGGACCGGCCGTAGGGATGGGCATCCTGGTGGGACGAGCTCATCTCAGTCCAGCGGGCGGTAGCGGATGCCGAAGGCATCCAGGCGCGGCAGGTGGGCGCGCAGGCGCTCCTCGAACTCCTCCCAGCTCTGCTCCGGGGAGCCCCACGCCCGCTCGGCGAGGGCGCACATCCGGGGGAAGGCCATGTACTGGACCTGCTCGGCCGAGGGCATGTACTCGGTCCACAGCTGGCCCTGGAGGCCCATCAGCAGCTTCTGCTGGTCCTCGTCGAGCTTCTGCGAGGAGAGGTTGCTGGTGTACACGTCCTTGACGGTGGTGAGCCCGCCGATCGCGAGCGGCTCCTCCTTCGGTGCTGCCTGGTAGTGGTCGAAGTAGGTGTGCTCGCTGTTGGCGATGATGGTGCGGAAGCCGCGTGAGGTCGCCTCCTTCAGCCCGTCGCCCCGGCGCCAGTTCATGATCACGATGTCATCGGGCAGATGGCTCTCGAGCACCTCGTCCCAGGCGATGACCCGCTTGCCCTTCTCGACGAGCACGTCGGCGGCGAACTGGGTGAAGCGGCCCTGGATCTCGGAGACCCGGGTCAGACCCCACTCGTTCATCCGGGCGCGGGCGGCGGAGGAGCGCTCCCACTCCGCGCGCGGGCACTCGTCCCCGCCGATGTGCACGTACGGGGCGGGGAAGAGGTCCGCGACCTGGGTGAGGACGTCGCGCAGGAAGTCGAAGACCTGGTCGGAGACGCCCAGGACGTGGTCGGAGACCCCCCAGACCTCGCGCACCCCGAGCTGCTGCTCGGGGACGTTGCCCAGCTCGGGATAGGCCGCGATCGCCGCCTGCATGTGACCGGGCAGATCCACCTCGGGCACGATCATGATGCCGCGTCGGCGGGCGTACTCGATCAGCGAGGCGAGCTCCTCCTGGGTGTAGAAGCCCCCGTGCCGGATGCCGTCGAAGGTCCAGGCGTCCTCGTCCTCGCCCTGGTGGCCGACCAGGGTCTGCTCGCGCCAGGCGCCGACCTCGGTCAGTCGCGGGTATCCCTTGATCTGGATCCGCCAGCCCTGGTCATCGGTGAGGTGGAGGTGCAGGACGTTCAGGCGGTGCAGCGCCATCGCGTCGAGGAGGGTCTCGATCTCGGCCGGCGGGAGGAAGTGGCGGGAGACGTCGAGGTGCATGCCGCGCCAGGCGTACTTCGGCCGGTCGGAGATCGTCACGCACGGGATCGAGCCTCCCGCGCCGGTGACGATCTGCGCGAAGGTGTTGCGGCCGTCGGCCAGTGCGGCCTCGCTGCCGGCGCTGAGCGAGGCGCCGCCGGGCGAGATCGACAGGGCGTACTCGGTGGCCGGGAGGGCCTCGTTGAGCCCGACGGAGAGCCCCTCCCACGGATCACTCGTCTCCCAGGTGCCGTCCGACCACACGACGGACTGGGGCAGCGGGACGAGGGCGAGGGGATCGGGCATTGCTTCTCCTGGGAGGACGACGTCGACCATGTTCTTGTCCAGTTTGCCACGGGGAGGCGCCTCCCCGTGTCGGCAGTCGCACTGCGGGTCACCGTGCTGCGGCTCTGCGCGCTGCTGTGCGGCGCGCTGGAGGTCGCCGGTGGGCGGGGGTCGCCGCGTCGACGGCCGGACGCACGGGAGCCCGGTCGGCATGGCCGACCGGGCTCCCTCACGTCGCCCTGCTCCTTCCCGTGGACGCTCTCGCGTCGAGCAGGCCGCCGTGGCCTTGCGTCCGTCTCCTGCGGACCGCGGAGCTCCTCAGCGGTAGGTGACGAACACGTGCGGTGCGCCCCAGATGGAACGCTCGACGACCCGCCCGCGCGAGCTGGAGGCGTCGATGATCTTGCCGCCTCCCACATAGATGCCCATGTGGCCGTAGTTGTTGCCGGTGAAGGCGACGAGGTCGCCGGGCTGAGCCTCGGACTGCGAGATGATCCTCCCGCCGAACACGTAGCCCTTCGCCGTCTTGCGCGGCAGGTCGGTGCCGGCCCGGTTGTAGGCGTAGTGCACCAGCCCCGAGCAGTCGAAGCCCGTCGACGCCGATTCGCCGCCCCACTGGTAGCGGACACCGGTCTGCGAACGGGCCGCATTCACGATGGCCTGTCCGCGCACGGAGGTGCCGCTGGTCGGTTCCCGGTCGTCGTCACGGCTGCCGGAGTCCGAGGAGATCCGGACGTCGCTGCCGAGCGCGTTCCAGGTGCGCGGGCCGACGACGGTGTCCACGCCGATCCCGGCCGCGGACTGCAGCGCGCGCACGGCGCTCGCCGTGCCCGGGCCGAACGACCCGTCGACGGAGATCGAGGCGCCGCTGGCGTTCAGCGCCGACTGGAGCGACCTCACGGCCGCCCCGCGGTCCCCCTGGCGGAGCTTCGGCTGACCGACGGACGTGGACGGTGCGGACGGAGCACTGGTGGCCCCGCCCCCGCCCACGGTGACGCCGGTGCCGAGCGCCGACCAGGTGAGGGGGCCGACGACGGCGTCCACGCCGATGCCGGCCGCGGACTGCAGGGCACGCACCGCCGAAGCGGTCGCGGGCCCGAAGACCCCGTCGGTCCGCAGGGAGGCGCCGGAGGCGTTGAGCTGCTCCTGCAGGGTGGTCACGGCTGCGCCGCGGGACCCGGTGCGGAGCTTGGGCTGCGAGGTGCTCGTGGACGGTGCCGTGGCGGCCGCGCCGGTCAGCGCTCCCCACGTCATCGGGCCCACGACGCCGTCGACGCCGATGCTCGCCTGTGACTGGTGGTTCCGCACGGCGCGCAGGGTCGCGGAGCCGTAGACGCCGTCGACCGAGAGCGAGGCACCGTGCGCGTTCAGCCGCTCCTGGAGGTAGGAGACCGCAGCGCCGCGCGCCCCGAGACGGAGCTTGACGGAGGTGAACTGGGACTGGGTGGCCGGGGCGACGGTCGGGGCGACGCCGCGGACGGTGCCGACGGTCGAGGCGGAGGGCGCCTGGGCGGTGGCCGCTGCGCCGCCGGTGATGACGGCGGTCGCGGAGACGGCGCCGATCACGGCGGCACCTCCGACACCTCGACCCACGGGGGCGGTGAGCCCTCGGTAGTCGATCACGGCACGGCCGGGTGCCCGGTGCGTGCCTCGTGGAACTGTATGGAACATCGCGGGGGAACACTTTCTCCGTCGCCACGCAGGGGGTGCGGCGACGAGGACGACGCGCGCGGACCAGCGCCCGTCACCCAGGGAAGTGGAGGAAGCGACCGGGCCGGTGACGGGAAGGCGGCAGCCCGGTGAGTGCCACCTGAGCGATGGCAGCACCGCTGGACACTGTATGTGCAGGTGGTGGAGGGGCCACAGGGGAGTTTGC
>JAKDUN010000506.1 GCA_030457675.1 Brachybacterium sp.
CCATCGAGCGACCGGTGAAGGCACCGAGCACGCCGAGGTAGAGGATGCCCTGGGCTGCGGTGAAGTAGCCCCCGTAGACCGAGGCGGCACCCATCGCCCCGATCAGGCCGCGGGAGCGGTACGGGCTGCGGGCCGAGGGATCGGCCGCGGCGCGCGATTCCGCGGCCTCCGCAGCGACCGGGGCGTCGACCTGGCCCGCGGTGTCCGCAGCGCTCCCCCGCGCGGTGCGGCGCTCGCGGACTGCGCGGACCGCCGCCGTGATCCGCTTCTGGAAGATCACCATCACCAGGGCGAAGACGATCAGCAACGGCACGATCTCGTCGAGCGTCTCCATCGGCGAGACCAGCAGCAGCAGGGCGCCGAGAGTCGCACACGCCGCGGTGACGGCGATGAGCGGGCCCAGGTTGCCCTTCTCCTGCGCGATCTCGCGCCGGTACCCGTAGGTGGAGCCGAAGGTCGAGAAGAGGATCCCGATGGTGTTGGTGCGCACCGCCGTCCCCGGGGGGATGCCCAGGGCCAGCAGCACCGGGAGGGTGAGCAGGGACCCCGAACCGACGGCCGCGTTGATGGCGCCGGCCATGGTGCCCATGAGGAGCAGGATGATCAGGGAGAGGGGGTCCACGAGCGTCGACCCTACCCAGGATCGGGCGCCGACCGCTCCGCAGCCCGCCGTCCGATCGCGGGCTCGCCCGGACACGCCGCCGAAGCGCCGGCGTCATCCCAGCTCGCGCAGCACCTCCTGGAGCACCTGGGCGTGATTGTGCTCCGTGTCCTTCGCCGCGTACAGCAGCACCAGGGTGCGGGCATCGGCCTCGCGGGCCCGGTCCAGCAGCTCCTGCGGGGCGTCGCTGTCGTCGAGTTCGCGTCGGTACCGGCCCGAGAACTCCTCGAAGTCCAGCTCCCCGTGGTGGAAGTCCTGGCGCAGCTCCGCGCTGGGGGTGACGTCCTTGTCCCACTCGTCGTGGTGCAGGCGTTCCTTCTTCACGCCCCGCGGCCACAGCCGGTCCACCAGGACGCGGTACTCGTGGGCGGCGCCGTCCTCGTCGAGCACGTCGTGAACGCGTTCGAGGGCGATCTCAGGAGTGCTCATGCTGATCCTTCCGGGAGAGCGGGCAGGGCCCGGACCGCGTCGGGGCGGGCCGGGCCCTGGGGACGGGGCGAGCGGCGGAGGGCCTGGTCCTCACCGGCCCGCCAGAGGCAGCTCAGGCCAGAGCGGCCTTCGCGGCGTCGTAGTCGGGCTCCTCGGAGACCTCGGCGACCTGCTCGGTGTAGAGGACGGTGCCGTTCTCGTCCGCGATGATCACGGCGCGGGAGAGCAGCCCCGCCAACGGGCCGTCGGCCATGGTCACGCCGAAGTCCTCGCCGAAGCTGGAGCGGAAGGCGGAACCGGTGACGACGTTCTCGAGGCCCTCGGCGCCGCAGAAGCGCGCCTGGGCGAAGGGGAGATCCTTCGAGGCGCAGACGACGACGGTGTTCTCGAAGCCGGCGGCGAGCTCGTTGAACTTCCGCACACTCATCGCACAGGTGCCGGTGTCCAGAGAGGGGAAGATGTTCAGCACCACGCGCTTGCCGGCGAGATCGGTGCTCGAGACGGGGGCGAGGTCCTGCCCCACGAGCTCGAAGGCCGGGAGCGCCGAGCCCTGCGAGGGCAGCTCGCCGACGGTGGTGACGGGGGTGTTCTTGAAGGTGATGGAAGCCATGCCCCCATCATCATCCTCGGAGCTGAACAGGACAAGCCGGAGCCTGGGAGCGCCCGCCAGCGGCGCCCGTCGGGTGGA
>JAKDUN010000507.1 GCA_030457675.1 Brachybacterium sp.
ACCAGCTCGTCCTCGTGGACCACCTCGAGCGCTCCCGGGTCCGGGATCGCGACGTCGCAGTAGTAGTCGGTGCCGCGGTAGGCGGAGGCGGGGGAGTGCTCGGACATGGCCCGAGTATCCCCGTCGGCCGCGGGCCGCGGGCATTCCTCGGAATCTCCAGCGCGGCCCCCGCAGGCGTTCTATGGTGGGCGCCATCACGAAATGTGACCCGGGCGACAAGGAGCGCGAGATGCCGATCTACGAGTTCCGCTGCGAGAGCGCGCACGAGTACGAGCGCTCCGTCCCGATGAGCGCCCGCGACCAGGAGCTCACCTGCCCCCGCTGCGGAGCGCGAGCCCGCCGCCGGATCAGCGCACCCCGGCTCGGCACCCTCGGCTCATCGGCCGGGAAGCTGCTGGAGAGCACTGCGGCGAGCGCCCACGAACCCGGCATCGTCGACCGCCTCCCCGGCGCCCGACGAACCGGCGCCGCTCCGGTCACCACCGACCCGCGCCATGCGCGGCTGCCGCGCCCCTAGTCGGCATTGAACCTGGCGGGACCGCGCAGAGGACCCGTCGCTGTGGAAGGAGAAGCATGCCCCAGAACGTGTTCCCTCTCGACTCCGCGAAACCCTTCACCGAGCAGAAGATCCTCGGTCACAACCGTTGGCATCCGGACATCCCGCCGGCCGTCAGCGTCAACCCCGGCGACGTGTTCCGCGTCGACTGCCGCGAATGGTTCGACGGCTACATCAAGAACGATGATTCCGCCGAGGACATCGCCACAGCACCCCTGCACACCGTGCACACCCTCTCCGGGCCGTTCCGCATCGAGGGTGCGAAGCCCGGCGACCTGTTGGTCGTCGACATCCTGGATGTGGGCCCGATCCCGCAGGAGGATGACGGCCCGCTGGCGGGGCAGGGCTGGGGCTACACCGGCATCTTCGCCAAGCGCAACGGCGGCAGCTTCCTCACCGACGAGTTCCCCGACGCCTACAAGGCCGTCTGGGACTTCCGCGGCGACAAGACCACCTCTCGCCACGTGCCCGGCGTCGAGTTCACCGGGATGATCCACCCCGGCCTGATGGGCACCGCCCCCTCGCCCGAGCTGCTGAAGACATGGAACTCCCGCGAGGCGGCGCTGATCGCCACCGAACCGGACCGGGTGCCCGCGCTCGCTCTGCCCCCGGAGCCGGACGGCGCGATCCTCGGCGGGGTGGGGGAACCCGACCGCGATCGCGTGGCCGGCGAAGGCGCCCGCACCGCACCGCCGCGCGAGAACGGCGGCAACCAGGACATCAAGAACCTCACCAAGGGCACCCGGATCTTCTACCCGGTGTTCGTGGACGGGGCGAACTTCTCCGTGGGCGATCTCCACTTCTCCCAGGGCGACGGCGAGATCACCTTCTGCGGCGGCATCGAGATGGGCGGCTTCCTGGACCTCCACGTCGACGTCATCAAGGGCGGCATGGAGAAGTACAACGTCTCCGAGAACGCGATCTTCATGCCGGGCAACACTGCCCCGCAGCACAGCCAGTGGCTCTCCTTCTCGGGCACCTCGGTGACCCTGGACGGCGAGCAGCGCTACCTCGACTCGCATCTGGCCTACCAGCGCGCCTGCCTGCATGCGATCGACTATCTCTCGACCTTCGGCTGGTCCAAGGAGCAGGCCTACCTGCTGCTCGGGGCGGCGCCCATCGAAGGGCGGTTCTCCGGCGTGGTCGACATCCCCAACGCCTGCGCCACGGTGTACCTGCCGCTGGACATCTTCGACATCGACATCCGCCC
>JAKDUN010000102.1 GCA_030457675.1 Brachybacterium sp.
TCCTCGCCACGCCCGGATCCCCCCCTGAGCGATCTCCGGCCGCGCGCAGGAGCGCCCACGCCCCCGGACAAACCGGTCCGGGGCCTTCGTCGATCTCGGCGGTATGGCGCGGCGTGCGGTGGCCGCTTCGAATGCTGCGCTGGGCATGGCTCCCGCGATCCGAGAGGTGCTCAGCGCAGCACTCGCCGCGTCGACGGGGCCCGACGAGCCGGGGCTCGGTCCCGCTCACGCGACCTCTTGCTCCCGGTTCTTCCGGGGCCGGCCGCGACCGCGCTTGACCGCGATGATGCGGCCGGCATCGAAGATCGCGCCGCCCCACACGCCCCAGGGCTCGGCCCGATCGAGGGCGCCCTGGCGGCATTCGTCGATGAGCGGGCAGCCCGCGCACAGGGACTTGGCCTGTTCGAGGTCCGCAGGGCGCTCGGAGAAGAAGAGATCGGCGGCGTCCGCGTCATGGCACGGAAGCATGGTCGCGGAGGTTTCCGCAGGGCTGGGGAAAGTGGTCAGAAGAGTAGTCATCGTCTCGCTGCTTCGAAGTCCGTCAGGAAGGACACGCCCGAGGAGGGCGAGGGCGCGGCGGCGGTGCCGCACCCGAAGCGAGGGAAGACCTCGTCAGCTCAGGCTGAGCACCGCGGGGGCGTAGGCCCGTTCGCGCGGCAGAAGGGAGGGCGCGCCGAGGGGGCGCAGGCCTGCTCCTGCGAGATTCCAGATATCGATCATTGAGGCCACCCCCTTTCATCTGCGCGCGTCCCGGTGTCCCGGACCACGACTGTGGACGATTGACGAGTGTGACTCTACACCCGTTCAGCAGAACGCAAAAGTATTTTTTGACCTGCAGTTTCAGGACTACTTGGGGGACTCCTCGGCATCTGCGCCGAGCAGCGCGAGCAGGTCGGCGCCGAAGCTCGCGACCTTGCCGGGACCGATCCCCGGGACCTCGAGCAGCTCCTGCTCACTGCGCGGGGCACGCTCGGCGACCGCCTCGAGGGCGGCGTCGGTGAGGATCGCGTAGGCCGGCGTCCCACGCAGGCTCGACTGCTCACGGCGCCAGCTGCGCAGGCCGGCGAGCAGGCTCTCCCCCGCGATCGACGGGCACCCGTCGTGCCGCCCCAGCCGCTGCTCGCGCGGCGAGACCAGCCCCTGCCCGCACACCCGGCACTCCGCGTACACCGTCGCCGAGCGGCGGCCGGTGCGGCGCTGCCCGGCGCCCGGGGAGGTCTTCGGGGCCTCGGGATGGGCGAGGACCCCGTCGAGGAAGCGGGACGCCTTGCGCGAGCCGCGGGCGCCGGGGGTGCGGGCGGCGGACCAGCTCACGGTGAGCAGGTCGCGGGCACGGGTGAGGGCGACGTAGAACAGGCGCCGCTCCTCCTCGATCTCGGCCGGAGTCTTCGCCATCGAGATCGGCAGCAGCCCGTCGCTGGCCCCCACCACGAACACCACCGGCCACTCCAGGCCCTTGGCGGCATGCACGGAGGCGAGGGTGACCCCGTCCACGACCGGGGCGGCCTGCGACTCGGCCCGCTCCTCGAGCTCGCGGACCACGTCGGTCATGGTGATGCCGGGCCGGGCGGTGATGGTGTCGGTGAGGCCCACCAGGGCGTTCAGGGAGTCCCAGCGGTCACGGACCGCACCGGTGGTCTCCGGGGCGGTCGGTGCCCATCCCTGCTGGGAGAGGATGTCGCGCACCGCGCGGGCCGGATCGAGCTGCTCGACGCGAGCAGCGGCGCGGAGGGAGACCATGGCGCGGCGCACCTCCTGGCGCTCGAAGAAGCGGTCGCCGCCGCGCACCAGGTAGCCGATGCCGCGGAAGGTCAACGCCTGCTCGAGAGCCTCGGACTGGCTGTTGGTGCGGAACAGGATCGCGGCCTCGGAGGCGGTTCGGCCGTCAGCCACCAGGTCGGCGATCCGCTCGGCGACGCCGTCGGCCTCGGCGGAGTCGTCGGGGAAGGACTCCACCAGCGGCGGCGGGCCCGGCTCGCGCTGGGAGGTAAGGGTCAGACGGGTCTCCCGGGTGCGGCCCTGGGCCCCGTCGAGCACGGTGTTGGCCATCCGCACGATCTCCGGGGTGGAGCGGTAGTTCCGCTCGAGGCGGATGGTGCGGGCCCGCTTGAACTCGGAGCGGAAGTCCAGCAGGTAGGAGGCGCGGGCACCGGCGAAGGTGTAGATCGTCTGGGCGGCATCACCCACCACGCAGAGGTCGTCGGAGGTGCCGAGCCACAGTCGCAGCAGGGCGTGCTGGAGGGCGGAGACGTCCTGGTACTCGTCGACCACGAAGTGCTTGTACTGCCCGCGCACCTCGCGAGCGACATCCGCGCGCTCGGTGAGGAAGCCGACCATGTGCAGCAGCACGTCCTCGAAGTCGATCACCCCGCGCTCCTTCTTCACCTCCTCGTACTGGGTGAGGATGCGGGAGATGGAGCGGGAGTCGAAGCCCGCGACGCCTGGCCGACGGGTCTGCTGGGCGGCCTCCGGGTAGGACTCGGGGGTGAGCATCGAGACCCGTGACCATTCGACCTCGGAGACGATGTCGCGCAGCGCCGCACGGTCCACGCTCAGGTGCAGGCGCTGGCAGGCCTCCCCGATGCCCGCGAACTTGTTCGTCAGCAGCTCCGGCATCGGACCGCCCACCACCCGTGGCCAGAAGTGGCGCAGCTGCCGCAGCGCGGCGGAGTGGAAGGTGCGGGCCTGGACCGCGGGCACGCCCAGGTCCCGCAGCCTCGAGCGCATCTCGGCCGCGGCCTTCGCGGTGAAGGTCACCGCGAGCACATGGCGGGGGTTCAGCTGCCCGGTCGCGACGCCGTAGGCGATGCGGTGGGTGATGGCGCGGGTCTTGCCGGTGCCGGCACCGGCGAGCACGCACAGGGGGGTGCCGAAGCTGCGGGCGACCTCGCGCTGCTCGGGATCGAGCGCGGTGAGCAGGGACTCCGCGTCGTCAGGTGCGGGCGCGGGCGTGCCCGAGGGGGTGGGAGCAGCGGCGTGGTCGGTCATCACCCATCATCCTGCCAGGACGGTGGGACGCCCCGCGGGCCGCTGTGGACGGCGGGTGCCTCACACCACGCCGGCTCGCACCCCGCAGTCCCGCAGTCCCGCAGTTCCGCGGTCCCGCACTCCCGCAGTTCCGCAGTCCCGCACCGCGCCCCGGGATCCGGATTCAGGACTGCGCGGAGCGGCCGAACCAGTCGTCGATCAGTGCGCGACCCATCGAGGCCGGGCCGGGCAGCGCGATCTCCTCCGTCTCCAGGGCGTCGGCGAGCTCCGCGCGGCTGAACCAGCGGGCCTCGGCGATCTCCTCCTCCTGCAGCGTGAGCTCCGCGGCCTGCGGCGCCCAGGCCCGGTAGCCGAGCATCAGCGAGCGGGGGAAGGGCCAGGGCTGGCTGCCCATGTATTCGACCTCCTCGACGGTGATCCCGACCTCCTCGGCGACCTCGCGCGCCACCGCGTTCTCGAGGCTCTCTCCCGGCTCGACGAACCCGGCCAGCACCGAGTAGAAGCCGCTGGGGAAATGCGCGTTGCGGGCCAGCAGGAGGCGGTCCTGCCCGTCGCGCACCGCCATGATCACGGCGGGGTCGGTGCGGGGGAACTGCTCGGAGCCGTCCTCACGGCAGCGCAGCACCCAGCCCGCCATCTCCGGCTCCAGCACACCGCCGCACTGCGGGCAGTGACGCGTCGAGCGGTGCCAGGCGCCCATCGCGACGGCGGCGGCCGCGAGGTCCGCATCGCTGTCGGCCAACTGATCGGCGACGCGCCGGAGGTCACGCAGATCACGGCCGGGAGCGTCGAGCTCGGGGCTGGGCTCGGCGATCTCGGCGGCGAGCACGCGGAATCCGTCACGCCGACCCAGCAGCACCAGTGGCTGCTGGGTGCCCTCACGGGGGTCCGCCTCCTCCATCACGGCATGGAGGGTGCCGTCGCCGTCCTGCCGCAGGGTCACCGCCCCGGAGCGGGTGACCAGGTAACGGACGTCGTCGCCGGGAGCGACGGCCCCCGGGTCGCTGCGCAGCAGCGCATCCCGGTCCGAGCCGAGGAGCGTGAGAGGGGTGCTGAGATGGGGACCACGGAGCTTCGCCATGCTCCGAGCCTACGTGGAGCAGGCACCCTGGCCGGGTACGGTGGTCGCGTGCATCGCAACTCCTATTCCCTGGCTGCTCTTGCGGCGGCGGCGGTCCCCGGGCTGGTCCCGGCACGGACGATGCCGATCGCCACCCCCGCCGAGGATCTCGACGTCGCCGGCATCGTGGGCGAGGACGGCAGGCGCGTGATGGTCCTCTCCCCTGGTTCGACCGCCGCCGGAGTCCGTCTCGAACGGGACCTCAAGGTCGCCGACACGCTCACCGGCACCTCGCTGCGCAGCGTGATCCCTCCGGTGCTCGGCTTCGTGAAGCTCTCCGAGGGCGGGCGCTGCGCGGTCACGGAGGCCCCGGTCGGTCGGCCGCTGATGCTCGATGATCTCGCCTCCAGCCCTGAGCTCGCCGGGTCGCTCGGCCAGATGCTGGCGCGGGTCCACACCGTGCCGCGCTACGCCGCCGAGGCGGCCGGCGTGGAGTCCTTCACCCCGGAGGCGATGCTCGCCGCCCACCGTGCCCGGATCGACACCGTCACCGCTGCCGGGCACCTGCCCGTCGCGGTCTCCCAGCGCTGGCAGGCGCTTCTCGACGACGCGGAGCTGTGGGACGTCACCCCGCAGTTCGTGCACGGGGACCTCTCCGAGGAGAGCCTGTTCACGGCCGACGGGCAGGTCAGCGCGATCCGTGACTGGTCCTCCTCCAAGGTCGCCGATGCCGCCTCCGACCTCGCCTGGCTGATCTCTTCGCTGTCTCCGGAGCGGTTCGACGACCTCTACGCCGCCTACCGCGAGGAGCTGCCCACCTCGACGCATCCGCGGCTGATGGAGCGCGCCCAGGCCCTCGGCGAGTTCGCCGTCGCCGAATGGCTCGCCCACGGAGTGGAAGTGGGCGATGAGGACATCGTCGCCGACGCCCGGGGCATGATCGCCGATCTCGACGCCGACCTCGCACAGATCGCGCGTGATGAGGCGGAGCGCGCCTATGAGGAGATGAAGGACCGGGAGGACAAGACGGACTGAGCCTCGCTCACGACCACCCTCACGGGGTGACCTCGACACCCCAGTAGCGCAGGGAGACCACGAGGCGGTCGCCGTCGGTATCAGCCCACACCTGCACCGAGTGCGGATCGTGGACTCTCCAGGGATACCGTTGCTCGGTACTCTCCAGACCGAGCCTGTCCGCCAGCGCTTGCGGGGAGCTGTGCGGCGCGGGAGCGAGAGTGACCTCGCGCCAGCACCCGCCGGAGGCGCATTCGGTGGTGCTGCCCACGATCTCGGTGCCGGCAGGCAGATCCGGGATCCGCGACTGCGGAGGGACGGCCCCTTCGGAAGCGAAGGCCGCCAGGTATCCCGCCCAGAGGCCATAGACGACCACTGCCGCGGCGAGGAGGGACGAGACCAGAGCGGTTCCCGCCCGCACCGCGCGTCGTCCCCGGGATCGTGTCTCCATACCACCGATCCTAGGCCCGGCCGCGACGCTCACTCCCCTGCGAGCAGCTGCGCGATCCTCTCGCGCGAGGGATGACGACGCACCTCGTGCGTCACCCCGTCGGCCACGAAGTGGAAGGCGGTGCGGATGCGTGACAGCGGCAGCCCGGTCCGCTCGTGCCAGGCCAGGCGGTAGAGCGAGAGCTGCAGGGACCGCTCACGCAGCTGCGCGGGGCGCGGCACGCGACCGGTCTTCCAGTCCACGATGAGCACGCCCTCGTGGCCGTCGGACCCCTCGGGATCGGCGAAGACGGCGTCGACCACGCCGCGCACCGCGATCTCGCCCACCCGGGTGTGGACAGGCTGCTCGACCGCGAGCGGGGAACGCTCGGCCCACTGCGAGGCGGTGAAGGCCTCGCGCAGCGCGCGGTCGTCCAGCCCCGCGCCCCCGGGGCCGTCGGCGTCCTCGAGATCGAGCACGTCCTCGAGGTCCAGCAGGGTCGCGCTGTCGTAGCGGGACTCCAACCAGGCATGGAAGGCGGTGCCGCGTGCGGCGGCCGGTGAGGGCTGACGGGGCAGCGGGCGCAGCAGGTCCAGGGCCGCGGCCTGCGGAGAACGCGCCTGATGGACCACCTGCGAGGCCGACAGCCGCGGCGGGGAGTGGACCACGGGCGGGGCGGCCTGCTGCTCGAGATCCACGACCGCGCGCCGCACCAGCTCCGCGAGCTCGGGATCGTCCGGCGCCCGTTCCTGCCCGGCGACGGCGGCGAGCAGCTCCGCCGCGCGGGCCCGGGCCTGCTCGCTCTCCCCTGCGGCCGGCGGCCAGGACGCCTGCGGGCGCTCGCTCTCCAGGGGGTTCTGCTCGGGAACCTCCTGCGCGGTGCGGAAGGATTCGGGCACCTCAGCGGTGGCCTCGGCGAGGTAGCGCGAGCGGGGACGGGCAGAGCTCAGCCCGCTCCGCCAGGCGGCAGAGGTCAGCAGCAGGCGGCGCCGGGCCCGGGTCACCGCGACGTACATCAGCCGACGGTCCTCCCGCAGCGACTCCTCGCCCTGGGCGAAGCGGTACTCCTGGATCAGGGACTCGGCATCGACCTGGGTGTCCGCCTCGGCCCAGGCCAGCTCCGGCAGGGTGTCCGCGTCGCCGCGCAGGGCGGTGGGCACTGCCGCGGAGGCGAGCTTGCCGAGCCAGCCGTCGGCCGGCACCCGCACCCGCCCGGACTCGTCGGTCCTCGCCCGGCGCAGGTCATAGGAGGGGACGCTGCCCTCGGTGAGTCCGGCGACCGCGACCAGGTCCCATTCCAGGCCCTTGGCGGAGTGCAGGGTGACGATGGTGACCGCGGCGGGGTCGTGCGCGGCGTCGGGGGCGGCGGTGACGGCGAGCCCGGCCTCCTCGTCCTCGCTGATCTCGAGCAGGTCGAGGTAGGCGCCGAGACCGCCGCGGCGAGCGGTGCGGTCGAAGGCGGCGGCGTGGTCGCGGAAGGCCTCGAGGTCGGCGAGCGCCCGGGAGTCCGGTTCCCGTTCGAGCAGCGCGAGGTCCACCTCCAGCAGCCGGGTCGCGGCGGTGACGAGGTCCGGCAGCGGCAGCGGCAGCAGACGGCGCAGCTCCCGCAGGATCTGCTGGACCTGCGCCAGCCGCTCCCGGCCGGTGGTGGACAGCCCGCGGCCGGAGGGATCGGTCCACCCCTCGGGCGGGAGGTCGTCGACGGCGTCGACCAGAGAGACCTTCTCGGCCTCGTCCTGGCCACCCGGCGCCTCCCCCTCCCGGCGCAGCCGGGAGCCCATCCGGTCGCGCCAGCGGCCGAGCACCGCGAGGTCCCGCGCGCCCAGCCGCAGTCGGGGCCCGGTCAGCAGGCGCATCAGGGCGTCACCGCGGCCGGGGTCATGGGCGCATTCCAGCACGGCACGGACATCCGCGACCTCGGGGCGGTGCAGGAGCCCGCCGAGCCCCACCACCGCGACCGCCAGACCGCTCGTCTCGAGCCCCTCGACCAGGGCGGGGATCTGTCGGCGGGCGCGCACCAGCACGGCGGCCGAGGCCGGTGGCTCGTCCTCCGCCTGCTCCGCGCGGCGCTCCAGGATCCATTCCCCGATCGCGACCGCCTCGGCGCGCTCGTCGGCGGCCTCGATGATCTCGCAGGCGCCCTCGCCCGCGCCGGGGCGGGGCTGCAGCTCGGGGATGTTCACACCGGACTCGACGTTGCGCAAAGGGGCGGCGAGCCGGTTCGCGACGGCGAGGACCGCCTGGTCATTGCGCCAGGAGGTGGACAGGGTGCGCTGCAGGACGCTCTGCTCCGCGGTGGCGAAGGCGCCGGCGAAGCCGGCGAGGGAGGCGGCCGAGGCGCCGCGCCAGCCGTAGATCGCCTGCTGCGGGTCGCCGACGGCGCAGGCGGCATGGCCGGGGCCGAAGAGGTCGGTGAGCATCCGCAGCTGGGCGACGGAGGTGTCCTGGAACTCGTCGAGCAGCACCACCTTGTGCATGCGGCGGGCCAGGGCACTCGCGGCGGGCACCTCGCGGGCGACCCGGGCGGCGAGGGAGACCTGGTCGGCGAAGTCGAGGGCGGAGGACTCGGTGCGGATCTCGGCGAACTGCTCCAGCAGCGGGAGCAGCGCGAGCCGGGACTCGAGCGCGCCGAGCACCTTCGCGACCTCCTTCGGGGTGGTGCGGCGCTTCCCCTCGACCTGCAGTGGGATCTGGGAGAGGTGGTCGCGGATCTCGCGCAGGTGTGCGGCCAGCTGCGCCGGGGTGACGAGGTGGTCGGCCAGCGACGAGGTGAGGGACAGCAGGGCGGCGGTGAGGGTCGCCGGAGAGGCCTCCAGGTCCAGGGAGTCGTCCCAGCCCTCGACGATCTCGTGCGCGAGCTGCCAGGAGGCGGAGGTGGACATCATCGTCAGCTCGGGGTCGATGCCGACGGCGAGCGCGTGCTCGCGCACCAGGTCCAGGGCGAAGCCGTTGTAGGTGTGGACCAGGGGCCGCTGGCCCACCAGGTCATCGCCCCCGCGCTGAAGGCCGTGCGGCAGGGGCAGACCCTCGGCGCGCAGGGCGGTGGCGAGGGTGCCGAGCCGCGCGCCGATCCGTTCGGCGAGCTCGTGGGCGGCCTTGCGGGTGAAGGTCAGGCCCAGCACCTGGCGGGGCTCGACGATGCCGTTGGCGATCAGCCACACCACACGGGAGGCCATGGTCTCGGTCTTGCCGGAACCGGCTCCGGCGACCACCAGCATCGGTGCCAGCGGCGCCTCGATGACGGCACTCTGCTCCGCGGTGGGCGGGGGCTGCTCGAGCAGGGCGGCGAGAGAGCCGGCCGAGTGGACGGGCCGTTCTGCAGGACGGACTGGGGTCACAGCTGGTCTCCTTCGGGCTGCAGGGGGCAGCTGCTGCGCACGGCGCAGTGGGTGCAGTGGGCATTGACACGGGCGATCACCTGATCGCCGGAGACCTCGCGGGAGACCCCCCGAACGAGATCGTCGAACCATTCCGGATCCTCGGCGCGGGTGAGGGCTCCCTGGGTGCGCACCGCGGCCTTCTTCCCTCCGGTGCCGACGTAGACCAGCTCGGCGCCGTTCAGCCGCTCGGGAGCATCCGCTCCCAGCTGTTCCTCGAGGGCGCCCTCGCGCACGGCGGCCTGGTAGGCGGCCAGCTGCAGATCCTCCTCGGCCTTCGCCGCGGACTTGGCGGCGCGACCGGATTTGAGGTCCACGACCCGCAGCCCGGTGGCATCGCCCTCGATGCGGTCTATGCTCCCGCGCAGCTGCACCCTGCCGAGGGTCATCTCGAAGGGGGCCTCGACGGCGAGCGGCTCCCCGGCGCTGCGCAGGTGCTCGGCGAGCAGCCGGGCGGCGTCCTCGGCGCGGCGCACTCGGCGCCTGCCGGACCAGGTCTCGGTGCCGGGCACGGTGCGCAGCAGGGTGTGGAGCTCCTCGAGCAGGTCCTGCTCGCCGCCGGGCGGGCCGCTGGGATGGATCTGGGCGAGGTGGTGCAGGGCGGTGCCGATCAGCTGGGCGGGCCCGCCGCTGCGGGTGCCGCCGGCGCGCTCCATGAGCCAGGACTGGGGGCAGTCCACGGCGCGTTCGAGCGCCGAGGGGGAGAGCCGGATCGGAGTGTCGTCCTCGTGCAGCGGCTCGCTCGAGCTGGGTTCCTGGTGGTACCAGCGCGCCGGATCGGTGCCGGGTGCGCCGGCCCGGCCGAGGGCCTCCAGGGCCAGGGCCGCGTCCCGGGCACCGGCCGGGTCCTCCTCGCGCAGCCGTCTCCGCAGGGCTGCGACCAGGCGGCGGGCGTCCGGGGCGGGGCCGGGGTCCCGGCGCAGGGTCTCGAGGTCGATCCAGGGCTCGGTGTCCCCGGCCGGGGG
>JAKDUN010000508.1 GCA_030457675.1 Brachybacterium sp.
TAGCCTCGAGATTTCACGGGGGTGTGGTCTCGCCCGACGGACGGCATAAAGAAAGGTGCTCCTGGCCTGGGATGATGCGGGGTGTTGAGTCTCGTAATCCCTGGCCGGAAGGAGCACCTTTCAGGTGTCCCACCCTACCTTGTTCTTCTACCCCCGTCCGCGCGTGGACATCGCTGAGGTCCCGGCGGCCGCGCATGCGGGCGCGGTGCTGCTGACCGGCACGATCCACGCCACCGGCCTCGCCCCTTCGCTGCGTGAAGCTCTGGATCCGTGGACGAAGCCACTGGCCGAGCATCACGCCTCGAAGGTCCTGCTGGACCTCGCGATGACTCTCGCGATCGGCGGCGAGCACGCTTCGGATACTGATCTGCTGCGATGCGAACCGGGACTGTTCGGAGACGTCGCCTCGGCCCCAACGATCTCCAGGAACCTGACCACGCTGGCCGAGGACGCGCCCGCCGTGGTCGAGGCGATCTCCCAGGCCCGCCGCATCGCGCGTGAACGGGCCTGGGCACTGGCCGGCGACCACTCCCCGGTCCGCAGGCTCAGTGCGAGGAATCCGCTGGTCATCGACCTCGACGCCACCCTGATCAACGTCCACAGCGAGAAGGAGCAGGCTGCACCGACGTTCAAACGCGGCTTCGGTTACCACCCACTGTGCGCTTTCCTGGACCACGGCAGCGAAGGAACCGGGGAACCGCTGGCGATCCACCTGCGCCCCGGCAACGCCGGTTCCAACACCGCCGCCGATCACATCACCATCACCAGGCAGGCCCTTGCGCAGCTCCCGGCTGGTCTGCTCTCCTCCGGCGGAAGGGGGTCGAAGAAGGTCCTGATCCGCACCGACGGAGCCGGTGGCACCAAGGACTTCGTCAAGTGGCTGACCGGGCAGCGTCTGGCCTACTCAGTCGGGTTCACCCTCCCCGCGAACACTCCCGACCTGCTGGAACGTATCGATGAGGCGAAGACGTGGACTCCTGCCTACGACACCGACACCGACGGGATCCGCGACGGAGCATGGGTCGCGGAACTGACCGGGCTGCTGGATCTTCAGGGTTGGCCGCCCGGGATGCGGGTGATCGTGCGGAAGGAACGTCCTCATCCTGGGGCGCAGCTGCGGATCACCGATCACGAGGGGATGCGCATCACCGCGTTCGCGACCAACACCCCGCGCGGCCAACTTCCCGTGCTCGAGCTGCGACACCGCCGCCGCGCACGATGCGAAGACCGGATCCGCAACGCCAAGGACATGGGCTTGATGAAGTTCCCGCTGCAGGGCTTCGCGCAGAACCAGGTCTGGTGCCAGATCATCCAGCTCGCTAGCGAGCTCGTCGCCTGGATGCAGACCATCGCGCTGACCGGCCATGATGCGCGGAAGTGGGAGCCCAAACGGCTCCGCGCACGGCTGTTCGAGATCCCCGCGACCCTCGTGCGCCGGAGCCGGCACAACCTCCTCCACCTCGCCCAGCACGCTCCCGAAGCCCGCACCGTCCTGACTGGCATCAACCGGCTCCGCACCGCCGTCGCACAGACCTGACCAAGCTGCTCCACCCGCCCCTACGACCAGCATCAACCTCTCGGGAGTGGAACCCGACCGCCCGCAACGGACACTGCGACGATCTGTCATACCCGAATGCCAGAATCAGCAGCTGAACACCGGCAACGACGCCGACCGCGACCGCTCACCAGCCCGATGAAAGATCGAGGTTAGTAGCGTCCTTCCCGGCCGGAATGACACTGGCCGACACCTTTATGGTCGGCG
>JAKDUN010000103.1 GCA_030457675.1 Brachybacterium sp.
CCTGGGCGGGCACGTCCTGGACAGGAGTGTCCTCGATGATCTCGTCCTCGACGGGGGCCTCCGCGGCCGGCTCGTCCGCAGCCGGTTCCGGCGCGACGGGGATCACAGGGGCCCCGGCAGGAGCTCCGGCGCGACGTCGGGGCCGCTTGGCGCTGGTGACCGGCGCGGGCTCGACGCTCGACGCCTCCTGCGAGGCGACGACGGTGCGGGGAGCAGTGCTCTCCGGCTCCGCCACCGTCGGCGGGGTGAAGGCGGGGGCTCCGGCCGGTGTGCCAGCGCGGCGGCGACGCCGCGCCGGAGGCGGGTTCTGCGTCTCCTCCGAGGAGTCGTTCGAGTCGTTCTCGGGTTCGTGGGTGCTGTCAGCCATAGGGCCGTCTCCTTCTGGAGGACCAGCGCACCCTGGTCCCGTCTGGTCATCGTCCCTGAGGACGGAAGTCTCAAGCCCTCGCCGTCGCGCAGCTCCCCAGGGGGAAGCGCTGCGATGCCGGCCGTGGAGCACTGCGGTCGCGGCCGTCCGCGTAGCCGATGCTCCGACGCCTCGGCGCCGGGAGGTTCCCCCACCCGGTACGGAGCAGGAGAGTGCCTCGGTCAGTATGGCACAGCACATTTCAGGGCCCGGGGTCGACATGCGGACCGAGGGTGGCCGGGATCACCGACCGAGGAGGACGATCGTCCTCGGACGCCGTGCCGGCACGGACGTAGGTTTCGTACCAGCGCGTCGGTTTCGTGGCAGCGCGTCGCCCAGTCTGGAGTTCCCATGGAAGCCCTTGATCTCGCGCGGTGGCAGTTCGGCATCACCACCGTCTATCACTTCATCTTCGTCCCGCTGACCATCGGGCTCTCACTGCTGGTCGCGATCATGCACACCCGTGCGGTCTATGCGAAGGACCCCCTGCGCAAGGACGCCTGGACCCGGATGACGAAGTTCTTCGGCTCGATGCTGATCGTGAACTTCGGCATCGGCATCGCCACCGGCATCGTGCAGGAGTTCCAGTTCGGCATGAACTGGTCGGAGTACGCCCGCTTCGTCGGCGACGTGTTCGGCGCTCCGCTCGCCCTCGAGGGCCTGGCCGCCTTCTTCCTGGAGTCGGTGTTCCTGGGGCTGTGGATCTTCGGCTGGGGGAAGCTGCCGGAGAAGATCCATCTGCTGACGATCTGGGCGGTCGCGCTGGGCACCACCCTGTCGGCCTACTTCATCATCGCCGCGAACTCGTTCATGCAGCATCCCGTCGGGGCGGCGCTGAACCCGGAGACCGGCCGCGCCGAGCTGGATCCCTCGCAGGGGTCGATCCTCACCGTGCTCACCAATGTCACCGCGATGGCGGCGTTCCCGCACGTGGTCTCCGGCGCCTGGCTGGTGGCCGGCGCCTTCCTCACCGGCGTCGCGGCCTGGCACATGGTGCACCACCACCGACGGGCCCGAGCGCTGGGGCTCGACACCGAGGAGGGGCAGGAGCAGCACCTGGCCGCTCGCGATCTGTACCGGCCCACGGTCCGCTTCGGCGTGCTCGCCATGGTCGTCGCGGCGGTGGTGCTGGTGATCTCCGGGGACTTCCAGGCGAAGCTCATGTTCGAGCAGCAGCCGATGAAGATGGCCTCGGCCGAGGCGCACTGCGAGACCAGCTCGTCCGTGCCGTTCTCGATCCTCACCGTGGGCGGACCGGATGCCTTCAGCGAGGACTGCGACGGCGTCACCCACCTGATCGAGATCCCCTACGTCACCTCGATCCTGGCCACCAACGACCCCTTCGCCGAGCTGCAGGGCGTGGATGATCTCAACGCGCAGTACAAGGAGCAGTTCGGCGAGACGGTCACCGACATCCACGGCGACGAGGTCGCCGTGGACTACCGTCCGAACCTCTTCGTCACCTACTGGTCCTTCCGCCTGATGATGGGCCTGGCCGCCTTCAGCGGGATCCTCGCGCTGTGGGCGCTGTGGGTCACCCGGGGGAAGGGCGAGAACGCTCGCACCACGGGCTCCCGTCTCTTCCAGTGGTTCGCCGTGCTGTCGATCCCGATGCCGTTCCTCGCGAACGCCGCCGGCTGGGTGTTCACCGAGATCGGGCGTCAGCCGTGGGTCGTGCACCCCAATCCCGACGATCCCGTGGTGCGCCTGATGACGATGCAGGGGGTCTCGAACCATCCGGGCTGGATGGTCCTCACCTCGCTGGTCGCCTTCACCCTCGTCTACGGCGTGCTCGCCGTGCTCTGGTTCGAGATGATGCGGAAGGCGGCGCTGAAGGGCGTGCCGCTGGCGAAGCGCGATCCCGAGACCGACGAGCTCGACACCCCCACCCTGTCCTTCGACTACTGAGAAGGGACCAGATCCGCTCATGGACGCCATGCTCGACCCCACGGTCCTCCAGACCCTCTGGTTCTTCCTCATCGCCTTCTTCTTCCTGTGCTACTTCGTGCTGGAGGGCTTCGACTTCGGCGTGCAGATGAACGTCGGCGCCTTCTGGCGGCGCGGAGACGGCACCCGGGGCACGATCCTGAAGACCGTCGGCCCGGTCTGGGACGGGAACGAGGTCTTCCTGATCACCGGCGGCGCCCTGCTGTTCGCCGCCTTCCCCGAGTGGTACGCGACCCTGTTCTCCGGCTTCTACCTCGCCCTGCTGCTCCTGCTGCTGGTGCTGATCGTGCGCGTGTGCGCCTTCAAGTGGCGCGACAAGGTGGACAGCCTCCGCTGGCGGACAGCCTGGGACGTGGTCCACGTGATCGGCGGCGTCGTCCCGGCGCTGCTGTGGGGCGTCGCCTTCGGCAACATCGTCGCCGGGGTGGAGATCGATCAGAACCACTGGGTGACCACCTCCCTGCTGGGGCTGCTGAACCCCTTCGCCCTGCTGAGCGGAGTGGTCTTCGTGCTGCTGTTCTGGCTGCACGGCACCCTGTACCTCACGCTCAAGGTCGACGGGCGGCTGCGCCGCGACGCGAATCGCCTCGCGGGGATCCTGGTGTGGCCGACGATCGTCGCCGGCGCCGCCTTCCTGCTGTGGTTCCAGCTCGCCCACTCGAACTCCCCGCTCACCTGGATCCCGGTGGTCGTGGCGGCCGCGGCCCTGGTGGCCGTGGTGCCGCTGAACCGGGCACGCCGGGAGGGATCGGCCTTCGTCGCGACCGTCGTCGCGATCGCCGGTGCCTCGCTCACCCTGTTCGGCGGGCTGTTCCCCTACGTCCTGCCGGCCACCGACGTGCCGGCGAACTCGCTCACGGTCGCCAACGCCTCCTCGACCGAGCACACCCTGACGGTGATGCTGGTGGCACTCGTCATCCTGCTCCCGCTCGTCCTCGCGTACACGATCTGGACGTACCGGGTGTTCCGGCACCGGATCACCGATGACGACTCCCCCGCCCCCGGCTCCCAGCTGCTCGAGGCCGCGAAGCAGAGCTACCGGAACACCTTCGAGCAGGGCTGATGGAGAAGTCCGTGAAGCGCCGTCGGCCACCGCTGGATCCGCGCCTGGTGCGCGAGGTCGCCGCGGCGCGGAGGCACGTGGCGCGCACGGTGGTGCTGGGGCTGGTGCAGGCCGGCTGCGTGATCGTCACGGCGCTGGTGATCGCGCGCCTGGGTGCCGCTCTGCTCGTGGAGCGGCAGGTCCCGACCGAGGCGCCCGGGATGCTGCTGGTGCTGCTCGCGGCGCTCGCGGTCCGGGCCGGCGCGGTGCTGCTGGAGGAGGCGACCGCCCACCGTGCCGCGACCTCCGCGATCAGCGAGCTGCGCGGGAGGATCGTCGGCCATGCCGCCCGGCTCGGTCCCCGCGCGGGCGCCGGGCGCGGCGCGGATCTCACGGCCCTGGCCACCACCGGTCTCGAGAACCTGCGTCCCTACCTGGTGGGCTATGTGCCGCAGCTGCTGCTGACCGCCACGGTCACCCCGCTGTGCCTGCTGACCATCGCGCTGCTGGATCCGCTCAGTGCGGTGATCGCGATCGGCACGCTCCCGCTGGTGCCGCTGTTCATGGTGCTGGTGGGGAAGCTGACCGTGGGCCGTTCCGAGAAGCTGATCGCGGACATGCGCTCCCTCTGGTCCCAGCTGCTGGATCTGGTGGACGGTCTGCCCACCCTGCGGGCCCTGGGCCGCGAGAAGGGGCCGGAGACGACGGTGCGCCGGCTCGGCGACCGCCACCGCGCCTCCGCCATGGGCTCCCTGCGCTACGCCTTCCTCTCCTCGATGGTGCTCGAGCTGCTGGCCACCCTGTGCGTGGCGCTGATCGCGGTGAGCATCGGCATGCGCCTGGTGTACGGCGAGGTGGCGCTCGCCCCGGCGCTCGCGGTGCTGGTGCTCGCCCCGGAGGTGTACCAGCCGCTGCGCAATGTCGGCTCCCGGTACCACGCCTCCACCGACGGCCTGGCCGCGGTGGACGCCGCCTTCGCGGTGCTCGACGAGGAGCCCCCGGCCGACGGCATCCGCCCCGCCCCCGACCTGCGGACCTCCGCCCTCGCCCTGCGCGACGTCTCGGTGCGTTCGCGCGACGGTTCCGCGCCGCACCGCGCCGCGCTCACGGTGCGGCCGGGCCGGGTGCTCGCACTGACCGGCCCCTCGGGGTCGGGGAAGACCACCGCCGCGCAGGTCCTGCTCGGGCTGCTGCCGGCCGACGAGGGTCGCGCCGAGATCATCGCCGCCGACGGCACCACGACGCCCGTCGAGGAGCTGGAGCGGCGCAGCCTCTGGGAGCAGGTGGCCTGGCTCCCCCAGCGCCCGGTGCTGCCGCCGGGGACGATCCGCTCCGTGCTCGCCGGAGCCCGCCCCGACGCCGGAGGGGCCGAGCTGGAGGCCGCCGCCGCGGCGACCGGGCTGGACGCGGTGATCGCCGAGCGCGGCTGGGACGCGGACCTGGGGCGGGCCGGCCGCGGCATCTCCCTCGGGGAGCGGCAGCGCCTGGCACTGGCCCGGGCGGCGCTCTCCCCCGCCCCGCTGGTCGTGCTCGACGAGCCCACCGCGCATCTGGACGGCGCCGCCGAGCAGGTGGTGCTGGACCTCATCGCCGCACTGCGCGCCGCGGGACGCACCGTGGTGGTGATCGCGCACCGCTCCGCACTGGTGGACCTCGCCGACGACGTGGCGAGCGTGAGGACGCAGCGGGCGGAGGCTCTCCGATGACCGCGACCTCCCCTCTGCAGCAGGCCGTCCGGGCGCTGGAGATCCCCCGCCCCCGGCTGCTCGCCGCCGTGCTCACCGCCTGTGCGACGCTCGGCTCCGCCTTCGCCCTCGCCGCGGTCGCCGCGTATCTGGTCACCCGGGCCTGGACGATGCCTCCGGTGCTGGACCTCACGGTCACCGTGGTGATGGTGCGGGCGCTCGGCGTCTCCCGCGGCGTGTTCCGCTGGCTGGAGCGGATGCTCACCCATGACGTCGCCCTGCGGGGTGTGGTCTCCCTGCGCACGAATCTGTTCACGGCGCTGGCCGCCCGCACCGACGACGCCCTGACCCGGCTGCGCCGGGGCGATCTGCTGGCTCGGCTCGGCGACGACGCCCAGGAGCTGGGCGACCACGTGATCACCGCCCTGGTGCCGGCCCTGGTCTCGGTGGTGATGGCGGTGGCGGTGCTCGCGACCTTCGCACCGCTGTCCCTCACCGCCGCCGCGGTGATGCTCGCCGCCCTGGTGCTCGCCAGCGTGCTCGCCCCGCTGGCCGCCCTCCGCGCGGCGCGGATCTCCGAGCAGACGGTGCTCACCACCCGCGCCGGGGTCAGCGCGCAGTCGCTGGAGATCCTCGACGACGCCACCTCCCTGCGTCTCGAAGGCCGGCTCGCCGGGTCCCTCGACGCTCTGCAGCAGCGGCAGGCGGAGCACGACGCCGCGATCGACCGGGCGGCGGTGCCCGCGGCCGTGGCCTCCGCCGCCGTGCCGCTGACGATGATCCTGGCGGTCACGGGATCGCTGCTCGCGGCGGGGTCGCTGTGGGCGAGCGGCGGGGCCTCGGCGGGACAGATCGGCATCCTGCTCCTGCTGCCGCTGTCCTCCTTCGAGGCGGCTTCTGCCCTGCCCGCCGCCGCCTCGCAGCACGCCCGCTCCCGGGCCGCGGCGGAGCGTCTCGCGGAGCTGGTCGGCGATCAGCCGGCGGTGCCGAGGCCCTCCGTCCCCTCCTCCTCCTCCTCCGCGCAGCGCAGCACCTCTCACCTCCGCGCGGTGGGCCTCACCGCCGGCTGGACCGCGGAGGCTCCCCGCGTCCGCGCGCTCGACCTCGAGCTGCCGCCCGGCTCCCGCCTCGCAGTCGTCGGCCCCTCCGGCTGCGGGAAGTCCACCCTGCTGGCCACCCTCGCCGGGCTGCTGGACCCTCTGGCCGGTCACGTCGAGCTCGACGGTGAGGATCTCGCCGGCCTGGACGCGGCCTCGGTGCGGGCCGGCGTGACGATGTTCGCCGAGGACGGGCATGTCTTCGCGACCACGGTGCGAGAGAACCTGAAGGTGGTGCGCGGCGACCTCGGTGACGAGGAGATCCGGGCGGCGCTGGCGGCCGTGGGGCTGGTCGACTGGGTCGCCGCCCTGCCTCACGGCCTGGACACCATGCTGGGCCCGGACGGCACCACCATCTCCGGCGGGGAGCGTCGTCGCCTGCTGCTGGCCCGTGCCGTGGTGCGAGGCGGGCCGGTGCTGCTGCTGGACGAACCCACCGAGCACCTCGACATCGCCCGGGGTGATGCGCTGCTGCGCGCTCTGCTCAGCCCCGAGGACACCTCGCTGGTCCCGGCGAGCAGTACCGTCGTGGTGGTCACCCACCGCATCGAGGCCATCCCCGCCGGGACCTCGATCCTTCGAGTCGAGGATCACCGATGAGCACGTCGCCCCCGCCGACCGATCCTGCCCCCGCGGCCGCTCCTGCCGGCCGCGGCGACCGCACCCGGATCCAGGATCTCGCCGGTGCGGTCCTCGCCGGCGGGGAGACCGAGGATCTGCTGGACCTGCTGCTCCACTCGGCCCGCACGGATCTCGCCGCACGCGATGCGGTGCTGGTGATGCCGCTGACGAAGGACCGCTGGGCGGTGGAGATGGTCGACGGGGCCGACACGTCCGAGCTGCTCGGTTCGGAGATCCCCGAGGACTCCCCCACCGGTCGCGCCCTGCACAGCGCCGATGTGGACGCCCTCGAGGCGATCTCCACCCTGGTGATCGATCCGGGATCCAGCCCCGCCCTGCTGGGGGTGGTGGATGCGGCCGAGCACGGCCTGGGCCTGCTCGCGGTGCTGCGGTCCGTGGACTCCGCCCCGTTCGATGCGGCGGACCGCGAACGGCTCGATGCGCTGGCCGGTCTGATCGCGCTCACCCTGCGCGTCCCGTCGCTGGGGGCCAGCATCGAGATCGACGACGAGCGCAGCCGCATCGCCCGCGATCTCCACGACCTCGCGATCCAGGAGTTGTTCGCTGTGGGGATGGAGCTGGAGGCCATGGTCGACTCGCTGGAGGCACCGGGGATGACCCCGTCGAACGCCCGGATCCGCACCTCGGTCGCGACCTCCGTGCAGGGCGTCGAGAACGCGGTCGCGCAGATCCGGCAGATCGTGCAGTCGCTGCGCCGGGAGCGCGCCGCCGCGACGCTCACCGAGCAGCTGCGGCACGAGGTGGGGCTGGCCACGGCCGGCCTCGGCTTCGTCCCCTCGATGCGCCTGCCCCCGCATCCCGCGGAGATGGACGCCGAACTGCCTGCGGAGATCGCGGAGGATGTGGTCGCGGTGGTGCGGGAATGCCTGGCCAATGCGGCGCGTCACGCGCACGCCACCGCGGTGGCGGTCTCGGTGAGCGTGTTCTCCGAGGGCGTGGACCGGGTGGTCCAGGTCAACGTCTCCGACAACGGACGTGGGATCGACCCCTCGGTGCAGCGCCGCAGCGGGCTGGCGAACATCTCCTCGCGGGCACGCCGCCACTCCGGCTGGGTGGATGCGCTGGGCCTCGAGCCGGGCACGATGATCTCCTGGCGGGTCACGCTGCCGGTCAGCTGAGCGGCTTCCAGCCGGCCCGGCGGCGGGCTGCGACCATCGCGGCGACCTGGGTGCGACGCTGCATGCCGAAGGCCTGCAGGATCACGGTCACGCGGTTCTTCACGGTCTTCTCCGCGATGCCCAGCGCCTCGGCGATCTCACGGTTCGAGTGCCCGTCGCCGATCAGCTCCACGATCCGCTGATCGGACTCGGAGAGGTCCGGTCCCGCATCGACGTGATCGGCCGGCCAGACCGCCCCGCCGCCGTGGACCGTCGTGATCGCCTCGACGATCTCCTGCGAGCGGGCGGATTTCAGCATCAGGCCGGACGCGCCGGCGGCCTTGGACTCGCGCAGAGCGGCGTCGTCGTCGAAGCTGGTGAGCACCAGCATCCGCTGCTCGGGATCGAGCTCGCGCGCCGTCTTCATCACCTCGATGCCGGTGCCATCGGGCAGCTGCAGATCCACCACCAGCACCTCGGGTCGGATCGCAGGCAGGCGACGGTTCGCCTCGGCCACCGAGGACGCCTCCCCGATCACCTGGAGCGCCCCGCTGGCATCGATGACGGTGACGATCCCTCGACGGACCACCTCGTGATCGTCCACGAGCATCACGCGGATCGGGCCGGGCTGCTGAGTCGCTGTCACGGGGCGTCCTTCCTCACATCGTCCTGGCGGGCTGTCTGCATCACGAATCTACCGCACCGGTCAGGCGCGTGATCGCCTGCCCGCACGACCTCGAGCAGCACCTCGCCCAGCGGGTCGTCGCGTGCAGACCAGGCGACGGATCCTGCGGCTGCCGGCAGCAGCTGGCGACGCGATGACGGGCACCCAGGGCCTGGCCGTCGGCGCCATTCTCTCCGGAGTCCTCACGGAGCTTCTGGGAAAGCGCTGGATCGTCCTCATCTCGGTGCCGCTCATCGAGTCCGTGCCCATCGCCACGAGCTCTCTGGTGCGGGCATCGCTTCAACGCTCGAGACCGCGGAGCGTTCATCATCGCGCTCAGGTGAGTTCCTCGACACGCTCGCATGTCCCGGCAAGTGGGAAGATCCAGTGACCCATGGGGTCGAAGACCCCGAGAGCGTACGACAGAGGGGCACCACCATCACCATGGATCCGATCGCAGTCATCACCGGGGGTGCGGGCGGCATGGGCCTCGCCACCGCCAAGCTCCTCGGCCGCAACCACCGCATCGTCATCGCCGACCTCGACCGGGAGCGGCTCGACGATGCCGTCGCCGAACTGCACGGGCTCGGCGTCGATGCATCCTCCACTGTCTGCGACATCACGGACCCCGCATCCGTGGACGCCCTGCTCGACCGCGCCGAAGCCGGCGGCCACGTACGGGCCGTGATCCACACGGCCGGCGTCAGCCCACAGATGGGCGATGCCGAGTTCATCTTCCGCGTCAACGTCGCGGGCACCGTCAACATCACCCGGTCTTATCTGCGCCGCGCCGGCGCGGGCGACGTGCTCGTGAATGTCGCCTCCATCGCTGGTCACATGAGCCCTGGCCTGCTCCAGCCCAGGCGCGCGTTCCGGCTCGCCCTCTCGGACCTCGCCGCTTGCGAGCGCAAGCTCGTGGCGAGCACGAAGGTCATGCCCGAGGGCGCGAGGCCCGGCCTCGCCTACACGACCAGCAAGGCCTTCGTCCTCTGGTACTGCCGGAGGATGGCTCAGGCCTTCGGAGCCCAGGGGGCCCGCATTCTCTCCGTCTCACCCGGGACCTTCGACACCGCCATGGGCCGGCTGGAGGAGAAGAGCGGCTCGGGCGATCTCGTCGGATACTCGGCGCTGAAGCGATCCGGCGACCCCGACGAGATCGCCTCCGTCCTCGCCTTCGCAGCCAGCGAAGCCCCGGGGTACTTGACCGGCACCGACATCCTGGTCGATGGCGGCACGAAAGC
>JAKDUN010000509.1 GCA_030457675.1 Brachybacterium sp.
CCGCCGCCCGCGGGTCGATGAGCGAGGCCGCGCTGGCAGCCCTGCGCTCCGGCGAAACCGCTGCGGCAGCGACACTCCCTGCGGCCGACGACGCGGACGACGCGCAGCTGACGCTGTGGTGCCTGTTCGAGCTGCACCACCGCGGCTTCGACGACGTCGCCGACGAGCTGGAATGGGATCCGCACCTGATCGCCCTGCGCCGCCGGCTCGAGGACGAGCTCGAGCAGCAGCTGCGCGAGCGGGCCCCGGAACCGCCGGCCCCGGGGGACTTCGCCGAGGACTTCTTCGCGTTCATCGCCGCCCATGACGGTCCGTCGGCCGCCGCGCACCTGCAGCGCAGCGCGACGAAGGAGCAGGCGCTGCAGTTCCTGCGCCATAAGTCGATCTACACCCTCAAGGAATCCGACCACACCACGTGGACGATCCCGCGGCTGTCCTACCCGGTCAAGGCCGCCGTGGTGGAGCTGCAGTACGACGAGTACGGCGGCGGCGATCCGCACCGCCTGCACGCGAACCTGTTCGCGACGGGGCTCGCGGCGAGCGGGGTGTCGGCCGAGTACGGCGCCCACATCGACGAGGCTCCGGCCGAGGTGCTCATGCAGAACAACGTCATGAGCCTGTTCGGGCTCAATCGCCGGCTGCGGGCGGCCTCGCTGGGCTTCCTCGCCGCCTTCGAGGCCACCAGCTCCGCCCCCTCCCGGAGGATCGCCCGCGGCCTGGAGCGCCTGGGATTCCCGCCCGAGATGATCGGCTACTACACCGAGCACGTCGAGGCCGATGCGGTCCACGAGCAGCTCGCGGTGCGGACCGTCTGCGGGACCCTGCTGGAGCAGGAGCCCGAGCAGCACGAGAACGTCTGGTTCGGCGCCTGGACGGCCCTGCACGTGGAGGACCTCTACGGCGAGCGCATGCTGGCGCAGTGGACGGCATGAGCGCGCACGCCGAGGACGAGCACCCGGACATCATCCTCTGTCCCGGCGGGCCCATGCTGCTGCGGGGCGAGCACGTGATCGAGGACGAGGACGGGAACGAGCACCGCACCTGGCGACCCGTGAGCGCCGTCTGCCGCTGCGGCGCCTCGGGCATCAAGCCCTGGTGCGACGGCACCCACAAGATGAAGCGCACGCGGTGAGCCGCGCTATGCAGCACGGGGACGCCCGGGCCGCACCGATCACGGCGGCGGCGATCGGGCCTCGTCCCCGGCGCAGGCGAGTGGGGCAGACTGACCTCATGGAGACCACGGGCGGGGAGCAGCTGCTGCACATCGGTGCGGTCACGGAGCGCACGGGACTCAGCCTGCGCACACTGCGTCACTACGACGAGATCGGTCTGATCACCCCCTCGGAGCGCTCCGCCGGCGGGTTCCGCCTCTACTCCGAGGCGGATGTCGAGCGGATCCTGCTGATCCGTCGGATGAAGCCGCTGGACTTCACGCTGGAGCAGATGCGCGAGCTGCTCGAGGTCACCGACGCCGCCACCCGGCCCGATGCCCCCGCCGAGGTCCGCCGGAAGCTGCACGAGTTCGAGGAGATCGCGATCGAGCGCCGCGCGAAGCTCGAGCGGAAGGTCGCGATGGCCGACGAGTTCCTCTCGCGCCTCCGGGAGCTGTCGACCGACGGGTGAACGGCTCGAGAACAGCGGACGCCTGTGAGGGACGCCTCGTATCGACGGAGCGAACTCTCCCGTAACGTAAGGGTTGGCCCTGAGCCCCTCGCGGAGACGTTCCGCGCCTCCGGGGCTCCATCCCTCCCCCAAGGA
>JAKDUN010000104.1 GCA_030457675.1 Brachybacterium sp.
TGTCAATGTCCGAAGTCGTCTGCACAAGTGACCTGCGTGTTTGGGGTCGGGTGAACAGGGGTGTGGCCGTTCGGCGTGTCCGTACCCGTGTGCACGGTCGACTCGTTGTTCCATAGTCCTATGCACGACGACGCAGTCGATGGTGACGTGGTTCCTGAGCGTGGTCTGTTGACCGTCTCCGATGAGGTGTGGGCGCTGGCGGTCCATCGGGCCGAGGTGATCGGCCCGCTGGCCGACGCCGGAACGGTGGGCGGAGATGCGGTGGATACCGCAGCCAACCAGCTGGGCATCTCCCGGCGGCAGGTCTATGTCTTGCTGCATCGGTGGCGCGAGGGCCAGGGCGTGGTCTCGGACCTGATCCCGGGTCGTTCCAGCGGCGGCCGCGGCGGCCAGCGGCTGTCGGCCGAGGTCGAGGCGGTGATCCGGGAGGTGCTGGGCAAGCATTACCTGACCCGGCAGCGGAAAAAGACCGCGGCAGTCCACCGGGAGATCACACGGACGTGCCGGACCCGGGGCCTGCCCGTTCCCTCACGTGGAGCGGTCATGCGTCGCATCGCCGCCATGGACCCACACGCCGGGACAGTGGCCCGCGAGGGGCGAGACGCGGCCCGGCCACTGGAGTCAGCCGGCGGTCGGGTGCCACCTGTGTCCGGCGTGCTGGAGCAGGTCCAGATCGATCACACCGTGGTGGACCTGATCGTGGTCGATGAGCGGCACCGTCTGCCGATCGGGCGGCCGTACGTGACGGTCGCGATCGACGTCTTCTCCCGGTCCATCGTGGGTCTGGTGATCACTCTGGAGGCGCCCTCGGCATTGTCGGTCGGGCTGTGTCTGGCGCACATGGTCACCGACAAGCGGGCCTGGGTCGAGCGCCTCGGGATCGAGGTGAGCTGGCCGATGGCCGGCAAGCCGGGCGAGCTGTTTATGGACAACGCCGCGGAGTTCAAGAGCGAGGCCCTGCGGCGGGGCTGTCAGGAGCACGGGATCACCTTGCGCTATCGGCCCCTGGGTCGCCCACATTACGGCGGCATCGTCGAGCGGGTGATCGGCACGCTGATGGAGATGGTCCATGAGCTACCTGGTACGACGTTCTCCAACCCGGCACAGCGCGGCGACTACGACTCCGAGACCAAGGCCGTCCTGACGGTCGCGGAGCTGGAGAAGTGGCTGGCGCTGGCGGTGGCGAGCTATCACGGGCAGGTCCACAGCACCATCGGGCAGACCCCGCAGGCCCGCTGGGCCGCCGGTACTGGCCAGACGCCGGTGGTGACGGTGGCCAATGAGACGGCGTTCCTGGTGGACTTCCTGCCGGTGTTCCGCAGGACGCTGACCCGCACCGGGTTCGTCATCGACCACGTGCACTACTTCAGCGACGGCCTCAAGCCGTGGATTGCCCGCCGCGACCGACTGGACCGGTTCGTCATCCGCCGCGACCCACGCGACCTCAGCCGCATCTGGGTCCTCGACCCCGAGGGCGCGTCCTATCTGCCGGTGCCCCACCGGACGCTGTCGCATCCGGCGGTAAGCGTATGGGAGCACCGCGCCGCACTGGAGCGGCTCCGGGCCGAGGGGCGGGCGCAGGTCGACGAGGAGGCGCTATTCCGGATGGTCGAGCAGATGCGCACCATCACCGAGACCGCGGGGTCCATCACGCGTAAGGCCCGCCGCGATGCCGAACGTCGCAGCAACGCGGGCGCTGCGGCCTCACAGGTCAAACCCGCCGCGGCGCCGCCCGATGACATCCCGCCTGCCATTGACGAGACCGGCAGCGCTTCCGACGCGGGGTCCGTGGCGCCGTTCGAGGTGATCGAACAGTGGTGAACAAGGACCAGCACGGGTCCGGCGAAGATCTCGCCCTCCGCGACCTGGACCATCTGCATGAGAGTGCTCGGTCGGTGGCCCGGTTGCCGGCGCAGGAACGGCTGCGGCACGTCCGCGCCGATCGGTGGATCGGCTACACCCGCGCCACCGCGGCGCTGGAGCGACTGGAGACGCTGTACGCGTGGCCGAGCAAGCAGCGCATGCCGAACCTGTTGCTGATCGGCCCGACGAACAACGGCAAGTCGATGATCATCGAGAAGTTTCGCCGTCTCCACCCGCCCACGTCCCACGCCGATCGTGAGCAGATGCCGGTGCTGGCCGTGCAGATGCCCTCGGAGCCCACGGTGAGCCGGTTCTACGTCGCGCTGCTGGCCGCGATGGGTGCGCCGCTGCGGTCCCGGCAGCGTGTGGCCGAGCTGGAGCAGGCCACGCTGTCGCTGCTGCGCGCGGTCGGGGTGCGGGTCCTGGTCATCGACGAGCTACACAACGTCCTGGCCGGCGGGGGGAACACCCGACGAGAGTTCCTGAACCTGATCCGGTTCCTGGGCAACGAGCTGCGCATCCCGCTGGTCGGGGTCGGCACCCGCGAGGCGTACCTGGCGATCCGCTCCGATGACCAGCTGGAGAACCGCTTCGAGCCTGTCACCCTGCCCAGGTGGGAATCCGGCGAGGAGACGCGTGCGCTGCTGGCCAGCTTCGCCGCCGCCTTCCCGCTACGCCGCCGCTCGGCCATCGCCACCGAGGACATGGCCCGCTACCTACTCACCCGCAGCGAGGGCACCATCGGCGAGCTCACCCACCTGCTCACCGACGCCGCCGTAGCCGCGATCGAGTCCGGCGAAGAGGCCATCAACCAGCGCACTCTGTTGATGACGCCCTACGCCGGCCCCACCGAACGACGCCGGATGTTCGAACGCGAACTCGCATGAGGCGCCGCTGGCCGCTGCACCCGCCACCGCGCAACGACGAGGCACTCTCGTCCTGGGTGCACCGGCTGGCCGCGCTCTACGACATGGAGGTCGAGGAACTGCTCCGGCACGACCTCGCCCCGCCCGGAACCAGCCTCGTCCACACGCGCGGCGATCTGGACTGGGACCCGCCGACCTCAGTGCTGCTGGCGCTGTCAGAACGCACCGGCGTTGCTCTCGGCGACGTGCGCCGGATGACCATCGCCGGGCAGGTGCCCTGGCTGCTGGATACCCTCGGCCCAGAGTCGGAGCCCGGGGAGGCGTTCGATACCTACGTCCATCAGGACTCGCTGCTCTTGACTGCCAAGGAACGACGCCACCGCCCGGTACCCGGCTGGCGCGCCTGGTTGCCGGCCTCCGGCCCCTTGCGTCGCGCCTGCCGCCACTGCATGACGACGGCGCCGGTCTTCACTGTGGTCTCCCAGCTGCCGTTGACGCTCAGCTGCCCCGAGCACGGCTGCACACTCACGCCGACCATCGGTGCGGCCGGCACGTTCCTCGGCTGGGGACCCGCGGACATGACGGCCCCCGCGCCCTCGGAAGCCGCCCTTGCCATGGATCGGCGCACGCACCAAGGCCTGCGCATGGGCACGCTCACTCTGCTGCGCCGACCGGTCCACGTCGGGGTCTGGTTCCGTCTGCTGCGCACGCTCATCGACGAGCTGTCCACCCCGTACTCGAAGCTGCGCATCCGGTCCCGGCGCACCATGGACCACATCTGGCAGAGGGCCGGCCACCCCGTCCGTGCCGGTTTCGTCGGTCACTGGCGTTGCTACGAGGCACTTCCCTGGCCAAAACAGCAGATGCTCCTCGACGCCGCCGCCACCGCCCTGGACCTGATCGAAGCCGGCGACGTCACCGGCCACGGCACCCTCGCTCAGCTCCTGACCCCCGAGCCTCATCGACCCGTTCCTGACGGCACCCCACCGGTCCCCACACCGCGGGACTACTGGAAAGAAGCCAGAGACGCGAAGGACGAGGCCATCGCCCTCGCCCAGCACGAACCCGCCGCCGGCTGGCAGCTGCTGACCGGACTCACCTCCATGACCCGCAGCGAGGCAAGCTTCCAGCGCACCCGGGAGGGCCTGATCGCCGCCGGCATCCCCGACGGCCACCTTCCACCGACACTGGCCGAGACGCATCCACCAAAGACTCGGACCGGCTCGGACGCGACTGTCACATATTGAACAGCGCACCACCTTCACATGACGTAGATTAGGTGACTGGTTACGTGACGCATTGACCCCCAGCGAGCTGGCGGCCCAATGCTGTCACGTAATCGGTCGTATAAGTGATAGATGGGAGGCACCTCGTGCTGGTCGGCTACATGCGCGTCTCGAAGGCCGACGGATCGCAGACCACGAACCTGCAGCGGGATGCGCTCCTAGCTGAGGGCGTCGACCCGGAGGCTCTGTATGAGGACAGGGCCTCGGGCAAGAAGGAGGACCGTCCCGAGCTTGCGGCGTGCCTGAAGTCCCTACGTCACGGGGACACCCTGGTGGTGTGGAAGTTGGACCGGCTCGGCCGCGACCTGCGTCACCTGGTCAACATCGTCCACGACCTCACCCAACGCGGCATCGGCCTGAAGGTCCTCACCGGGCAAGGCGCGGCCCTCGACACCACCACCGCATCCGGCAAGCTCGTCTTCGGCATCTTCGCCGCCCTGGCCGAGTTTGAACGCGAACTCATCTCCGAACGCACGATCGCCGGCCTAGCCGCCGCCCGGGCCCGCGGCCGCAAAGGCGGACGCCCCTACAAGATGACCCCCGCCAAGCTCCGCCTCGCCATGGCCTCCATGGGAAAGCCCGGTACCAACGTCGGTGACCTCTGCAAGGAACTCGGCATCACCCGCCAGACCCTCTACCGCCACGTCTCACCCACCGGCGAACTCCGCGAGGACGGACGCAAGCTCCTGGCCAAGGACCGCAGCAAGGTAGCCAGGTAACCTCTGTTGTCCGGAACCTACGAACGTCAATGAGCGGGGTACGTTCCCGCGACTCTCGCACGCCCGCGGGGGGACTTCCACCGCTCAGCTACTTCGTGTCGGGTCGGTTAGGATTGTGGGCGAGCCGGGAGAAGGCAGCTAGGGTTCCGCCCCAGCCGGCTGGGGGTCTGTGACCGAGCGCTGCAGCTTTCGCCGAACAGGCGGGAGGGCACCTATTGGCACAAAATGCCCGAGGGGGATGGCTCAGCGCCAGCATGCGCGCTGACTGTCCCTTGACCTCGGAGGTTGTTGTGCTCGTTGACCAGTTCGATGTTTTTCTGCTTGATCTTGACGGCGTGGTTTACGTCGGAGACACCTTGCTTTCCGGCGTGACCGAAGCCTTGGCCAGCCTGCGGAGTCGGGGCCGGGTGGTCCGGTTCGTGACCAACGATCCCCGCCCGTCCCGCAAAGACGTCGTCCACCGTCTGGGCCGCCTGGGCGTGAGGGCCACCGTCGAGGAGATCGTATCTTCCGGGTGGGCTACGGCGTGCTGGCTGCGCCAGCAGGGCATTACCCGCGCCTATGTGGTGGGCAGTGATGGCCTCCGCGGCGAACTCGCGGCCCAAGGCGTGGAATCCGTGGAGGGGTCTGGGGCCGAGGCGGTGGTGGTCGGTTGCGACGAGACGGTGACCTACCGGGACCTCGCCCAGGCCACCGCTCTCCTGCGTACCGGCGTGCCGTTCGTGGCCACGAACGTGGACGCCACGTTCCCCACAGCGAGCGGCCCGTGGCCGGCCACCGGCGCGGTCGTCGCAGCGATCCAGACCGCCAGTGGGCGCCGACCGGTCGTGGTGGGCAAGCCGGGACCGGAGATGTTCCGCCTGGCTCAGCGCGGGCTCCCTGCTGCCACGAGAGTGGTGGTCGTGGGTGATACTCCGGCCACGGATGTCGTCGGGGCGCACCGTGCGGGCCTGCCGGCGATCCTGGTCGCTCCCGCGACGCCGAGCGGCGACCGTGGGCACTGTGATCCCACCGTTGCGGAGGCCACGGTCACGGGTCTGGCCGGGCTGTTTGATCCGGCCCTTGACATGGGTCCGGTGCGGCCGTCGCCGTACCCGTGGCCGGACGAGGTGCGGGCGGGTGTGGCCGCGGTGGTCTTCGACGAGGCCGGGCGCGTGCTGCTGGGGCGCAGGCTGGACAACGGGCTGTGGGGACTGCCTTCGGGACACGTCGAGGTGGGCGAGACTGCCGCCCAGGCGGCGGTGCGGGAGGTCGCCGAAGAGACCGGCTTGCAGGTGCAAGTGCAGCGGCTGGTGGGGGTGTACTCGGACCCCGCCTCGCAGGTTTTCGCCTATCCCGACGGGAGAGTGACCCAGTTCGTCACCACCACCTTCGCCTGCCTCCCGCGCGGCGGTCAGATGCACCCTGATGGTGTGGAGACCTCACAGGCGGGTTTCTTCTCCCCGGATGAGCTTCCGGCACCGTTGCTCCCCATGCACCCGCGGTGGCTTACCGACGCCCTCTCGGGGGACACTGGCCATATTGACTGATAGGACGCGTCTCCTTCGGGGCGCGGGTGGTGCCTGAACGCTGGCGGTTCTCATCCGGAGCACCTGCCAGCGCGCCGTGCAGCTTGATCAGCCCGGGTCCGGGGTACACGACCGTGCGGGGCAACACCGCCGGGCCGGTAGGAGCTCCTGGTCGGCGACCAGCTCTTGAAGGATCATGATGAGCCGAGTGCGTGCCCAAGGGCGCACCGGAGAATGACCTCAGATGGGCCAGGTCTCCTGCCGGTGGGCGGCGTCCCAGAACATCCACTCGTACTGGGTGGCGCGGTGGAACGCGGTGTGCATGCGCGCCAGTGTGCCGGGGTCGGCCTGGTCGGCGAGGTGGTCCACGATGTCCCGGGCAGTGTCGGTGGCAGCGGTGAAGTCTGGATCGCCGTAGGTGGCGATCCAGTCCCCGTACGGGTGCGTGCTCAGGTCACCGACGGCGGCCTTCAAACGGGTGCCGACGTCGTCGTAGACCCAGAAGCAGGGCAGGATGCCGGCCGCGAGGACCGGGTAGTTTCCCGCTGTCGCGAGGCTCAGCAGGTAGGAGGTGTAGGCAACCGTGGTCGGTGAGGGCTCGGCGGCGGTGAGGTCGGTGACGTGGGTGGCGTGCAGCTGCCGCTCGACCTCGACCACCTCCCGCGCGGCCTGCGCCCAGAATGCCATTTCCTCCGACGCCTGGGCCTGAGCGGCGGCCGCGGCCAGGACCCGGCCGTAGTCGGCCAGGTAGAGCGCGTCCTGGGCGAGGTAGTGCCGGAACGTCTCTTCCGCCAGGGTCGCGTCGCTCAGCTGGTGCAACAAGGGCAGCGCGTCGATCGCCTCGCGGACCCTGGCCGTGCGATGCCACGCCACGGTGCTGAACACGCCAGTGTCGTCGTGGTCGCGAATCGTCTCGGGCATGGAGGTGTGTGGGCTGGTCATCGGTCGCTGTCCTTCCAGTCGTTCTCGTCTTTCCAGATGTCGTGGCAGTGGTGCACGGGGCCGGGTCCGTGGCCGATGTGGAGCGCGTCGGCGGCCCGCAGGGTGCCGGTGAGCCAAGTCTTGGCCTGGCGGGTGGCCTCTAGCAGGGACCCGGTGCGCGGGGCGAGTGCGGCGATCGCGGAGGACAGGGCGCACCCGGTGCCGTGGGTGTTGACCGTGGCTACCCGCGGGCCGGTCAGCAGCTGCTCGCCCGCGTCGTCGAGCCACAGGTCGGTGGCGTGTGCGTCGCCGCCGAGGTGGCCCCCCTTGACCAGCACCCGCGCGGCGCCCAGCTCCCGGAGCGCGATGGCCTGGGCGCGCATGGTGTCGAGGTCTTCGGCGGGGTCGGCGTCGAGCAGCACGGCGGCCTCGGGGACGTTCGGCGTGATGAGGGAGACGTACGGCAGGAGTTGGCGCATCGGCTCGACGGCGTCCTCGGCCAGCAGCCGGGAACCGGCGGTGGACACCATGACGGGGTCGAGGACCACAACCGGCACCGCGTCGGGGCGCTTGTCGAGGAAGGCGAGGACGGTCTCGATGGTGGCCGAGGAGGCGAGCATCCCGATCTTGGCGGCGTCGACCGTCATATCGTCTACGAGGGTGTCCAGTTGGGCGCGGACGAAGTCCGCGGGGACGACGTGGACACCGGTGACTCCCTGGGTGGACTGGGCGGTCAGTGAGGTGAGCACCGCGGTGCCGTAGGCACCCAGTGCGGAGAAGGTCTTGAGGTCGCCTTGGATACCGGCCCCGCCGGAGGGATCGGAGCCGGCGATCGTCAGCGCGATCGGTGGGCGGGGGTTCACGGTTGCCCGTCCCACGCGGCCCGCAGGCTCGCGGCCGCCACGGCTGGTTCCTCCGCGGCGCACACCGTCGAGACGACCGCCACGCCGGCGGCGCCGCTGTGGCGCAGCATGCCGGCGCGTTTCGTGGTGATGCCGCCGATGGCGACGACCGGCCACGGGCTCGCGGCGGCCACCGCAGCCACCCCGTCCGGGCCGATCGGAGTGCCGTGGTCAGGCTTGGTCGCCGTCGGCCACACCGGTCCAACGCCGAGGTAGTCCAAGACGCCGTCACCGAGCCCGCGTGTTGTGCCAACCTGCTCGATCGTGCTGACCGACAGCCCGACCATGGCGTCCGGCCCGAGCAACTGCCGGGCCTGAGCAGGCGGCATGTCGCGCTGACCGACGTGGACGCCGTCGGCGCCGATGTCCTGAACGAGGTGGACCCGGTCATCGACAATCAGCGGCACCCCGGTCCCCGCCAGCACCTCGCGGACCGCCACGCCGAGGGCGACGAAGTCGGCGTCGGTGGCGCCCGGGTCACGCAACTGCACCACGCTGACCCCGCCCGCGACCGCAGCCTGCACGGTCGCGGGCACGCCCCGTGGGCCGCACAAACCGGTGTCGGTGACCAGGTAGAGGCTGAGGTTCACCGGTCGGCGGGTCACCGGAGCACCACCTTCTCGGTCAACTTCTGCGGGTTGAGGGTGGCGAGAGAGTCCAGCAGCGCGACGGCGAAGCTCCCCGGCCCGGCGGCACGCTCGGCCGCGACCTCGGCGGCCACGGTGTATGTCGCGGTCGCGGCCGTGGCGGCCAGGAGCGGGTCGTCGGTGGTGGCGGCGAAGGCAGCCATGAGCGCGCCCAGCGCGCACCCACCGCCAGTGACCTGGGTCAACCATCGATGGCCGTTGTCCACCCGCACCAGCCGGGTGCCGTCGGTGAGGTGGTCGACCTCCCCGGAGACCGCGACGATGGTGCCGTGCTCCCGGGCCAGCGCCCGGCCGGCGTCGAGGGCATCCTCGGCGGCGTCGACGCTCTCCGGACCCCGCCCACCGCTGCCCCCACCGGCGAAAGCGAGAATCTCTGAGGGGTTGCCACGGACGAGTGCCGGGGAGGCGTGGGCGAGCAGGTCGACGGCAACCCGGGTGCGCCAGGCGAACCCACCCACCCCGACCGGGTCGAGCACCCACGGGGTGCCGGCCGCCGCGGCGGCACTGACCGCGCCGTGCATCGCAGCCACCGTCGCCTCTTGGGGCGTGCCGAGGTTGACCAGGACCCCGTCGGCGACGGCGGCGAACGGCCCGGCTTCCTCCGGGTTGTCCACCATCGACGGACTGGCGCCGACCGCGAGCAGGACGTTCGCTGTCCACTGAGCGACGACGACGTTGGTCAGGCACTGCACCAGCGGGGCATGCCCGCGCATCGCGGCCAAGGCCTCGCCCACAGCGGCAGCATCGAGTGGGACAGTAGGGACGGAAGAAGGTGCCGACATCGGCGACGTTCCCTTCGCTAGTACGAACTAGATCAGGTTCAACGGGTGTGATCTCAGCCGTACCAGCACGGCACCCCGCGTCATTCACCAGCCTAACATCCGCACCGTTCCCCGCACCGTTCCCCGCACCGTGCCCTCGCTTCAGCGACCGCAAAAGGGTCGCGCCTCGGACCGTCCGGGCGTGCTGTCACCAGTGCCCGACGCGCGTTCCTTGGCCGCCGCAGCCCTCACCATGGCGCCTCACCAGACAACGGCTGCGCAACCTTTGAATGTGCAGTCGACTTCGGACGATCGTGCAGTGGACTTCGGAACCTGACAG
>JAKDUN010000510.1 GCA_030457675.1 Brachybacterium sp.
GTCCCCTCCCGGCGCCCGGCGGCGCCGCCCGCGGCCCGCCGGCCCCCCCGCCCGCCCCCCCCCGGGGGGTACGGGCGCTTCTCGAAGTACTTGACGGACTTCGGGGTCAGCGGGAGCCCGAGGGCTCGGGAGAGACGCGCCTGGCGGCGCGCACGGTTGACGTTGGTCACGAGGTGTACCTCTTGTTCGCGTGTGGTGAATCCAGTCTTGCAGCCGCGGATTCAGCGACCCACACTACCGCAGCCGACCCTCCCGGTCCACGACCGACGGCGCTGGTCACACGGAACGTCCTGTGGGGTCGCTCACGCGTGGCGGGCCTCAGCCGTGCGTCCCGCCCGGGGGCCGGGTCCGCAGGATGTCGCGCAGCGCCTCGACCCGGCGGGCGGTGCGCTCCTCGTGCCCGTGGGTCGTGGGCTGGTAATAATCCACTCCCACCAGGTCATCTGGAGCGTACTGCTGGGCGACCACGCCATGCGGTCCGTCGTGCGCATAGCGGTACTCGACGCCGTGGCCGAGCCGCTCGGCGCCCGAGTAGTGGGCATCGCGCAGGTGCAGGGGCACACCCTGTCCCCTGCCGGCACGGACATCCGCGATCGCGGCGTCCAGCGCTTTGTAGGAGGCATTGGACTTCGGCGCGGTGGCGATGTGGACGACGGCCTGGGCGAGCGGGATCCGCCCCTCCGGCATGCCCAGCATCTGCACGGCCTGCATGGCGGCGACTG
Source organism: Brachybacterium sp. (assembly GCA_030457675.1). Classification (GTDB taxonomy): domain Bacteria; phylum Actinomycetota; class Actinomycetes; order Actinomycetales; family Dermabacteraceae; genus Brachybacterium. The sequence continues at coordinate 723 of JAKDUN010000510.1, forward strand.
CGACCTGCAGGGCCGCGGGGTCCGCCATCCCCACCTCCTCGCCGGCGGCGATCACCACTCGGCGGGCGATGAAGCGGGGGTCCTCTCCTGCTTCGATCATGCGGGCCAGGTAGTGCAGTGCGGCATCCGCGTCGCTTCCCCGCATCGACTTGATGAAGGCGCTGGTGACGTCGTAGTGCTGATCGCCGGCTCGGTCGTACCGCACCGCGGCGCGATTGACAGCCTGCGCGAGGGTGGCGGCGTCGACCTCCGGAGCATCTTTCATCAGTGCGGCGGCCGCGGCGGCCTCGAGGGAGGTGAGGATCTTGCGGGCGTCCCCTCCGCCCAGTCGCAGCAGCGCTGCGCGGGCTTCCTCGGTCAGGGTGACGGCGCCGTCCAGACCGCGCTCGTCGGTCAGCGCGCGGTCCACGAGCGCATCGAGGTCCGCCCGGTCCAGCGAGTCGAGGGTGACCATGATCGAGCGCGACAGCAACGGGGAGATCACGGAGAACGACGGGTTCTCGGTGGTCGCGGCGATCAGCGTCACCCAGCGATTCTCGACGCTGGGCAGCAGGGCGTCCTGCTGGGATTTCGAGAAGCGGTGGACCTCGTCGACGAACAGCACGGTCTCCCGGCCGATGGTCCGCAGCCGGGAACGGGCCTGGTCCACGATCTCGCGGATGTCCTTGACCCCGGCGAGCACCGCGGAGACCTCCACGAACTCGCGATCGCCGGATTGCGCGACGACATACGCGAGCGTGGTCTTCCCGGTGCCCGGCGGTCCCCACAGGATCACCGAGGCGGGGGCGGTGCGGGAATCATCGAGGGAGACGAGGCGCCGCAGGGGGCTGCCCGCTTCGAGGGCGGCGTGCTGGCCCACGACCTCCTCGAGGGTGCGCGGCCGCATCCGCACCGCGAGCGGCGCGCGGTGATCACGATTGCGGTCCGACAGGGTGCGCGGTGCTGGTGCGTCACCGCTGAGGGAGAAGAGATCCTCGTCCATACCCCCAGGGTAGGCCGGATCACCGACAGCCAACGTCACAG
>JAKDUN010000511.1 GCA_030457675.1 Brachybacterium sp.
CCCCACCTGGCTGAGCCTGAACGGCACCTGGCAGTTCGAGATCGACCAGGGCGACTCCGGCCGGGAGCGCGGCCTGCTCGAGCGTGAGCTCGCGCAGACGATCACCGTCCCCTTCGCCCCGGAGACCGAGGCCTCCGGGATCGGGAACCGCGATCACCTCAATGCCGTCTGGTACCGCCGCAGCGTCACCATCCCCGCGGACTGGGAGAGCATGCGCCCGATCCTGCGCTTCGAGGCCGTGGACCAGGACGCCACGGTGTGGGCGAACGGCGTGGAGGTGGCCCGTCACCGCGGCGGCTTCACCCCCTTCGCCGCCGATCTCTCCACCGTGCCGGGCGTCGGCCCCGGCAGCGAGGTCGAGATCGTCCTCCGCGCCCGCGACCCGCACGACGTCCCCCAAGCGCGCGGCAAGCAGTCCACCTGGTTCCATGCCACCCATGCCAGCTACCACCGCACCACCGGCATCTGGCAGAGCGTCTGGCTCGAGGGCGTCCCCGCCGACGAGATCCGCTCCCTGCGCATCACCCCGTCGCTGGCCGGGCACGCCCTCTCGATCACTGCCCCGCTGGCCCGCAGCGCCCGCGGCACCCGCCTCGAGGTCACCGCCTCCGTGCCCGGCGGCCAGGAGGTCGCCCGCGCCGAGGTGCGCGCCGACCTCGACCTCGCCCCGCACCTCCAGCTGGTGATCCCCGAGGACCAGGTGCGGATCTGGGGCCCCGGCGCCCCCGAGCTGTACGCCCTGAATGCGCGCCTGCTCGATGCCGACGGCGCGGTGCTCGACGAGGTCAGTTCCTATGCGGGCCTGCGCGCCACCACCCTGCGCGACCACGAGTACCGCCTCAACGGCGAGAAGGTCTTCCAGCGCCTGGTGCTCGACCAGGGCTACTGGGAGAAGACCTTCATGACCTCCCCGACCGATGCGGCGATGACCACCGACATCCGCCTCGCGCTCGAGGCCGGCTTCAACGGCGCGCGCCTGCACCAGAAGGTCTTCGAGCAGCGGATGCTGTTCTGGGCCGATCTGCACGGATACCTCGTCTGGGGCGAGTTCGGGGACTGGGGCATCTCCGGCTTCGGACCCATGGGGGAGAACCAGCAGCCCACCGCCTCCTTCATCGGCCAGTGGATCGAGGCCGTCGAGCGCGACCTCAGCCACCCCAGCATCATCGGCTGGTGCCCCCTGAACGAGACCCACCAGGTGCGCCACGACCGCCTCACCCAGCTCGACGACGTCACCCAGGCCATGTACGACGCGACCAAGCTCGCCGACCCGTCCCGTCCGGTGCTGGACGCCTCCGGCTACTCCCACCGCGTGCGCGGGGCCGACGTCTATGACTCCCACTCCTACGAGCAGGACGTGGAACGCTTCCGCGTCCAGCAGGCCCCGCTGGCCGACGGTGAGCCCTGGGCCAACCACCGCGAGCTCGGCGAGGATGACATGCCCTTCGCCGATGGCGCCTTCTCCCTGCCGTTTGCCGGCCAGCCCTACTTCGTCTCCGAGTACGGCGGGATCTGGTGGAACGAGCAGGAGGCCCGCGACGCGGAACGGTCTGAGCGGGCGGGCAACAATGCCGCCGCATCCTGGGGCTACGGCGAGCGGGTGCGCAGCGAGGAGGAGCTCTATACGCGCTTCGAGGGCCTCACCCGGGTGCTGCGCGAGGACCCGCTGATGTTCGGCTACTGCTACACCCAGCTGACCGACGTGTTCCAGGAGAAGAACGGCGTGGTCGA
>JAKDUN010000105.1 GCA_030457675.1 Brachybacterium sp.
CAAGGAGTACGAGTCGGCCTGGGGCCAGCAGCACATCGACGTCCTGACCAACTTCACCGCGAACATCAACGACGGCACCCCGCTGATCGCGGACGGCGCCGAGGGCATCAACGGCGTGCGCCTGGCCTCCGGAATGCAGCTCTCGGCCTGGACCGGCCGCGAGATCGACCTGGTCGACTACCCGGGCGAGGAGTACCTCGCCGAGCTCAATCAGCGCATCGAGGACGAGGGCAAGTTCCCCGCCCGTTCCTGATCCGCCGTCCGGCCGGGTCGGTTCCCTCGGGCGCCGGTCCGGCCGTTCCCGTCACCACCAGCCACCACCAGCGGCCACCACATCCATCCGGCGCCCGCGGCGCGGACCCCACGACTCGAAGGAGACTCACCATGCCCGTCATCGGACTCCAGCTCATGATGCTCAAGGACCAGATCAACGAGAAGGGGATGTACGAGGTGCTGCGCCAGGTGCGCGAGCTCGACATCGACGCCGTCGAGGTCTCCCAGGTGGAGATGACCGACGAGCTGATCGACGACCTCGTGCGCGGCAGGGCCGACTTCGACGTCGAGACCGCTGCGATGAGCGCCTCGATCGCTCCGGGCGGCAACGGGTTCGCCCTCGAGACCGAGTTCGACCGCGCCGTCGAGGCCTGCACGAAGACCGGTGCCCGTTTCCTGCGCATCGGCATGATGCCCTTCCGGGCGATGACCTCGAAGCAGGCCACCGAGGAGTGGGCCGCCTCGGTGGAGCCCTATGCCGCTCGCCTGGCGGAGCAGGGCATCACGCTGTGCTACCACAACCACCACGTGGACCTCATCCAGTTCGACGGGGAGCGGATCTTCGACATCGTGCGCCGCGTCGCCCCGTCGCTGCTGTTCGAGGTGGACCTCCACTGGGTCCAGCGCGGCGGCATGGCGCCGCTGGACATGCTCGAGGCCTACTCCGGCGCCTGCAAGCTGATCCACGTCAAGGACTTCCGCATCGCTCCCCTGCCCGAGGAGACGTACCAGAAGTTCGAGGCGAAGGAGATCGACATGAAGGAGTTCTACGGAGCCTTCCTGTCCCTCGCGCAGTTCGCCGAGGTGGGTCAGGGCAACATGAACTGGCCCGCACTGCTCCCCGCCGCCGAGAAGGCCGGAGCGGAGTACTTCCTCATCGAGCAGGACGACACCTACGGCCGTGACCCGATCGACTGCATCCGCGAGTCGCGCGAGTACCTGAAGTCCATCGGGTACTGATCCCTGATCGAGCGACCTCGCTGCGGCGCCGCCGTTCCCCTCCCGACGGCCCCCCCCCCCGGGCCCCGCCCCGCCCCGGCGGGGGGGGCGTCGTTGTCTCACTCGCTGCGGACGGCAGGCTGCAGGTAGGTGCGGATCTCGCGGATCTGCGCCGTCTTGGTGGCGCCGGCGAAGCGGATGACGTGGCAGAAATCCACGCGCTCCCCTCCTTGCTGCAGGTAGCCGTCGCACGCCGCCACACGCCCGTGGCTCAGCACGGTGAGGATCTCGCCGCGCTCGGTGCTGATCGGCGGTGGCACGTAGCCGCCGGTCGTCGCAGTGGCGTCCCCGACGAGCGTCCACTCCACGTCCTTGCGCAGCCACTCGCGCACGACGTGCTCCTGGTCCGCGGCCCAGGCGCTCACGAGATCAACCACGATCGCCATTCGCGGTGAGTTGCCGCAGTCATCCCGGATCGCCATCTCCACGCCTCAGCACCCTACGGCGACCACCGGCGGGGCGGAAGAGTCCGGGAGGGCATGCACCGGCGGCCGCGCTCGCGCCGAGGACCGCTCAGGCCGACGACGCTCGGCTCCGAGCGTTACCGTTTCGTGACACTGGCCACGGAACCCGGCTTCCTGACCGCTCTCTGAACACTTCCGCACCGCGATCCCAGGGTTCGGGGCGTAGCGTCGCCCCGCCAACGATCTCAGGAGGCACGATGAAGGTTCCCAACAACCGGGCCCTCCGGCGCACACTCGCCGCTCTCACATTCACCGCGGCGGTCGCGCTGACCGGATGCAGTGGTGACCAGGCCGCACCCTCGGGTGCGAGCGACGGCGGCGGCGCACCCCCCGCAGGTGCTCAGGGCGGAGAGCAGCCGCAGATGCCCGAGGCGGACGTCTCCGACGTCCCCGACGTGGTCGCCGAGGTCAACGGTGAGGAGATCACCAAGGACGAGTTCGTCTCGGTGTACGAGGGCCAGTTCCAGCAGGCCGCGATGCAGCAGCAGAGCACCGGTCAGGAGGTCGACCAGGCGACGCTGAAGCAGCAGGTCGCGGACCAGCTGGTGGACAACCGACTGCTGCTGCAGGGCGCCACCGAGGCCGGCATCGAGCCCACCGAGGCGGACATCGACGCCACGCTCGACGAGATCGCGAAGCAGAACGGTCTGGGCTCCGGCGATGAGGTGATCTCCACCCTCGAGCAGCAGGGCATGAGCGCGGAGGACATCCGCAAGGATGCCGCCTCGCAGTTCAAGCTCACCACCTTCATCGAGCAGGAGGCGGGCGTCGAGGAGCCGAGCGACGAGGAGCTGAAGGCGCAGTACGACCAGCTGGTCGAGCAGCAGTCCCAGGCCGGCGGTCAGCAGTCCGGCGGTCAGCAGGCGGAGGTGCCGCCCTTCGAGGAGGTCAAGGAGCAGCTTGCCCAGCAGGCGATCTCCCAGCAGCAGAACGAGGCGGCCACGACGCTCGCCGCCGAGCTGCGCGAGGCCGGGGACGTGACGATCAACCTCTGACCTCCGCCGTCGCTGGTCTGCGCAGGAGTCCGTTCAGACGTCGCGGCGCATCCGTTTGCGCACCGCGGCACGGGCCGAGAGAGCGACGACCACGGCCAGGAGCCCGTAGATCACGATCGCGATCGGGCTGGCGACCAGCACCCGCGGATCGCCGACGGAGGACAGCAGTGCATCGCGCAGGCTCGTCTCCGCCAGCGGTCCCAGCACCATGCCGATCATCAGCGGCGCCACCGGGTAGTCGTACCGCCGCATGAGGAAGCCGACCACGGCGATCCCCAGCAGGAGCAGCAGGTCGAACACGGCGCCGGAGGTGGCCCAGATGCCCAGCCCGCAGAACAGCGCGATGCCGGCGTACAGCTGCGGCTTGGGGATCAGCAGCAGCTTCGCCCACAGCTGGGCGAACGGCAGGTTGATGATCAGCAGCACCACCATCGCCAGGAAGAAGCTGGCCAGCAGCGGCCAGACCAGGTCCGCGCTGTTCTCGAACAGCAGCGGTCCGGGCTGGAGGCCGTACTGCCGGAAGGCCGCGAGCATGATCGCCGCGGTCGCGGAGACCGGCAGGCCCAGCGCCAGCAGCGCACCCATCGCCATACCGGTGGTGGCGTTGCCGGCGGCCTCGGGGGCGGCCAGTCCGCGGATGGCGCCCTTGCCGAACATGGGGAGCTTCCGGCGACGGTCGATCCGCCGCTCCGCCTCGTAGGCCAGGAAGGTCGGCACCTCGGCGCCGCCGGCCGGGATCACGCCGAAGGGCAGCCCGATGGCGGTGCCGCGTGCCCAGGCCGGGGCGGCATCGGCGAACTCCCTGCGGCTCAGGAAGGGCCGTCCCTCCCCCTTGCGCACATGCAGGTCCTCCTTCACCCGGCGCACCCGGGAGGCGATGTACAGCACCTCGCCGAGCGCGAGCACCGCGACGGTGACCGTCACCAGGGAGATGCCGTCGAACACCTGCGGCAGGCCGAGCGTGAAGCGGGGCAGCCCGGAGACTCCGTCCACGCCGATCACCGTGATGCCGATCCCGAAGATCAGCGCCGCCAGTCCCTTGAGGACGTTGTCGGAGACCACCGAGGAGGTGGCGACGAAGGCGAACAGTGCCAGCGCGAAGAATTCAGCCGGCCCGAAGGCGGAGGATAGCGCCACCAGCGTCGGCGAGAGGAACACCACCAGGATCGAGGCGATCATGCCGCCGATGAAGGCGCCGATGGCCGCGGTGGCCAGCGCCTGCGGTGCCCGTCCGGAGCTCGCCATCCGGTGGCCCTCGAAGGTGGAGGCGATCGCCGAGGCCTGTCCTGGAGTGTTCAGCAGGATCGCCATGGTCGAGTCGCCGAACAGGCCGCCGAAGTACACCCCGGCGAACAGGATGAACGCAGCGGTGGGATCCAGGGCGAAGGTCATCGGCAGCAGCAGCGCCACGGCCATCGAGGAGCCGAGCCCGGGCAGCACGCCCACGGCAGTGCCCAGGAGGCAGCCGACCACCACCCACAGCAGATTGATCGGGGTGAGGGCTCCGGCGAAGCCCTGCATGAGCAGGTCGAGCTGTTCCATCAGAAACCGCCTCCCAGGATCCCGGAGGGCAGGTTCAGGCCCAGCCCGGTGCCGAAGACCAGGTAGATGACCGAGCTGAGGAACAGTGCGGTCAGGATGTCGAAGAGCGGCCGGCGGGAACCGAACCCGTGCGCAGTGCACCAGAACACGAGGGCGCCGGCGAGGATCCAGCCGAGCCACGGCAGCAGCAGCGCGAAGGCGAGGAATCCGCCGACCACCCAGGCCAGCGAGACGAAATCAGAATGGGTGCGGAAGCTGCGTCCCGACGTCTCGGCGACCGGTTCCGGAGTGCGCAGCACCCCGAGGGCGAGCAGCGCCGCCAGCACCAGGCCAGCGCAGCCCAAGATGATCGGGAAGAAGCGCGGGCCGGGGAAATCGGTGTCGCCGGCCGGGATGACGGCGGCGCCGATCAGCAGGAAGAGGCTGAAAGCGGTGAGCAGCGCGGGCATCAGCAGAGCGGAGCGTCCGTGCCAGAAGCCCTGACCCTCGGCGCTCGGCGCGGCGGCGCCGCGCTCCCCCTCCGGCTGCTCGGCGTCTCCGTCGGACTGCCCGGCGGCAGAATGCTCGGCGGGCACGGGTCGATCGTCGGTCATCCGCGAATCTCCTCGAACAGGCCGGTGATCCGTTCGGTCTCGGCCTCGATGTAGTCCACCAGGTCCTCGTGCCCGAGCGGCACCTCGCGCCAGTAGTACCGCTCGACCGCGTCCTTCCATTCGGGAGTCGCGGTGGCCTCCTCGATGAGGGCCTCGAGCTCGGCGATCTCCTCGGCGCTGGTGATCGGCGGGGCGAACAGGGCGCGCCAGTTCGTCAGGGTCACGTCGTAGCCCAGATCGGGGAGCGCGGGGATGTCCACGCCGTCCAGCGGTTCCGGGGCGACGATCCCGAGGCCGCGCAGGCGCCCGGCTTCGACCTGCGGGAGCATGTCCGCGAAACCGCCGGCGGTGGCCTGTGCGGTGCCGTTGAGCAATGCCTGGATGGCCTCACCTCCGCCGTCGGAGGGGATGTAGGTGGTGTCCCCGGGGGCGATGCCGGCGGTGAGGGCGAGATCCGTCATCACCAGCTGATCGAAGGAGCCACCACCAGTCCACGCCAGCTGGGCGGGGTCCTCCCGCCAGGCCTCGATCAGGGAGTCGAGGTCCTGGTGCGGGGAGTCCGCCGGGACGGTGATCATGGCGAACTCCTCGACGACCCGCGCGACCGGGGTGACGTCGGTGATCCGGGACTCGGTGTCGAACTGGATCTGGGCAGCGATCTGGCCGGTGCCGCCCACCATCAGGGTGTTGGGACGGTTCATCTGGCTGACGTTGCCGATGGCGATGGTGCCGCCGGCGCCGGGGACATTCACCACCTGCACATTCCCCACCAGGCGATTCGCGCGCATCGCCTGTTGCATCTCCCGTTGGAAGGCGTCCCAGCCGCCTCCTGCGGCGGCCGGCGCGACGAGCGTGAGGTTCGCACTGACGTCGGTGCCGCCGGATCCGGCACGGATGGACTGGTAGGCGGCGGCACCGATCACGGGTGCCGCCAGGACGCCGAAGCCGATGTTGAAGGCTCGACGGCGGGTGGGGTTCGGCAGGGTCTGCGTCTGGTCCGGCGGCGTCTGTTCCCGGTCCGGCGGCATCGGATCCGTCTGCTGTGAGGGGGCGATGACACGTCTCCTTCATCGGGGGCGCTGCACAGCTGCGGCATGCGCCACGGTGCGCTGATCGGTCAGTGTAGTCATGTCTGAGCCGACTCTTGCGCTCCCTGTTCACCCATCGGCTAGGGTTCCCGGACAGACCTCGCAAAGGAGCACTCATGTCAGTCCTCGTCGCCGGTACCGACACTCCCGCAGGTCACGCCGCCTACCGCTACGGGATAGAGGAGGCGCGCCGCCGCGGCGAGGATCTGATCGTCTTCGTGATGGCTGGGGCGCACTCCCCCTCGACCGAGCTCGAGGACGTGGTGGAGACCGTCGAGTTCCCGGACGAGCGCACCCAGTCCCCCACCGGAGACCTCATCGACCGCGCGGAGGGCGAGGACGTCTCCGCGCTGGTGATCGGCGTGCGCCACCGTTCAGCGGTCGCGAAGCTGTTCCTCGGCTCCTCCGCCCAGCAGATCATCCTCGAGGCGAACAAGCCGGTGCTCTGCGTCAAGTCCTGAACAGACCCGTGCCTCCCGAGTCGCCGAGCACACTGCCGGGCCGTGGCACCGAGCACGCGGCCGGGCCGTGTCGATTGCACGCTCAGGACCCATGATCCTGCGCACGATAGGTCCTCAGCGCACAACCGGTGAACGTCGGCCGTGCGGTGCCGGATCCGTCAGACCTCGCCCTTCTTCAGCGCCTCGACGATGTGCTCCGCCTGCCGGATCGCGAGTGCCACGATCGTCAGCGTCGGGTTCGCCGCGGCGCCGGTGGTGAACTGCGAACCGTCGGAGATGAACAGGTTCGGGACATCGTGCGCCCGGCCCCACCGGTCCACCACCCCGTCCTCGGGCCGCTCGCTCATGCGGCAGGTGCCGAGGTTGTGCGTGGACGGGTACGGGGTGGTGCGATGGGTGTCGACGGCGCCGACGGCGGTGTAGAGCTTCTGCGCCTGGCCGTAGGCGTGCTCCCGCATCGCGACATCGTTGGCGTGGTCGTCGACGTGGACGTGCGCGACCGGCAGACCGTGCTGGTCGGTGACCGTGGAATCCAGCGTCACCGCGTTGGACTCCTGCGGCATGTCCTCCCCCACCAGCCAGCAGCCGGCGGTGTTCTCGTAGGCGTCCAGCAGTCGGGTGAAGTCCGGTCCCCAGGCGCCGGGTTCGACGAAGCTGGCCATGAAGGCCGGACCCAACGAGATGGTCTGGATGTAGTAGCCCCCGGCGAAGCCGCGCGTGGGGTCGTGCACCGATTCGTCGGAGATGTTGCCTGCCATGGTCTCGCCGCGATACATCCGCACCGGCTTGTCGAACTGGGCGTACACGCTGCCGGTCATGTGGCGCATGTAGTTGCGTCCCACCTGCCCGGAGGAGTTCGCGAGCCCGTCGGGGAACATCGAGGACGAGCTCAGGTGCAGCAGGCGCGGGGTCTCGATCGAGTTGCCGGCCACGCACACCAGCTTCGCGGCCTGGCGATGCAGGGTGCCGTCCTCGTCGAGATACAGCACGGCATCCACCCGCCCGCTGCGGTCATGCAGGATCTGGGCGACGTGGCAGTTCGCCCGCAGGTCGAGCTTGCCGGTCGCGAGCGCCCGCGGGATCTCCCGCTCCCGCGTCGACCACTTGGAGCCGTTCTTGTCGCCCTGGAAGTTGAATCCGTCCTGGATCGATGCCGGGCGGCCGTCGTAGGGCTCGGCGTTGGTGCCGTAGGGGCCGGTGGCGTAGTGGCGGTAGCCGAGCTTCTCCGCGCCGGCGGCCAGCACCTTGTAGTTGTTGTTCGCGGGAAGGGGCGGCCTGCCGCCGCGGTGGGTGGAGCCGATCGCGTCCTCGGCGCGCGTGTAGTACGGCTCGAGGTCGTCGTAGCCGATCGGCCAGTCCAGCAGGTTCGCTCCGTCGATCCGTCCATAGGTGGAGCGGGTCCGGAACTCGTGGGGCTTGATGCGCGGGGTGGCCCCGGACCAGTGGGTGGTGGTGCCGCCGACGGCCTTCACGATCCAGGCGGGCAGATTGGGGAAGTCCGTCGCCACCCGCCAGCTGCCGGAGGTGGTGCGGGTATCGGTCCAGGCCATCTGGTTGAAGGCCTCCCATTCGAGGTTCATGTAGTCCTCGCGGTGCAGGTAGGGACCCGCTTCGAGGACCACGCACTCGATGCCCTGTTTGGTGAGCTCGTAGGCGAGGGTGCCGCCGCCGGCTCCGGAGCCGATGATGACGACGGTCTCGGTGGAATGGTCGATGGTGGTCATGCCTGCCCCCTCTTCCCGGTGCTCCTGCTCCTGGTGGTGCCGGTGCGTCCGGCACGAGCCCTTCTCTGCCCGGCCGGGACCGCAGCGCCCCGGGTGCTGGCGGTGGTCGCCGAGCGGGGCAGGTCGGAGACGACGTCCTCCAGCGGCTCGCCGTCGTACTCCTCGATCCGCGGATCGGGCAGCCAGTCGAGATCGTCGAAGCCGCGGTGGATGTACCCGCCCTTGTCGAAGGAGGGGCCCTCGTAGCCCAGCGCCTCCCACACCTCCTCGTCCTCGTAGAGGCTGACCACGACCGTCTGGCGCACGAAGCCGAAGAACGCGGTGTGCTGGATGCGCAGGAGCAGCGGGAGCGCCTCCTGGGCGGTGAGCTCGGTGAAGCGCCCGTCGGCCAGGGCCTCGAGGGAGTCGAGCCCCTGGTTGAGCTTGACCCTCATCCAGGTGTTCTCCTCGGCGGCCCCCTGCACGGTGGCCGCGGCCCGCTCGTAGGCCGTCCCGGGCACTCCCTCGTGCGGGAACGCGGCACGGATGAGGGCGACGAGCGTCTGTGCGGCAGCCGCGCTCCCCTCGATGTCGTTGACGGTGTCCCCCGTCTGCGGTGCACTCATGGCATCTCCTCCCTGGCGTCATCGTCAGTGATCTGGAGCACACGATAGGGAGGGTCGCCGGAGGCGGCAATCGGGCTTATCGCCGGGCGAGAAGCGTTCGGCGGCGACGAGGACCTCCCGGCCGACGGGATCCGCGGCGCCCCGGCGGGCGTGCGCCCGGCCCGACCCGCGGACCCTGCCGCTCAGGCGTGCTGCCCACCCAGGCGGTACGCCCGTCCCGCCCGGGAGGCGCAGGCTCGCAGCCGGTCCTCGACATGGCGCTTCCGCCCGGCATAGGCGGCGACCGGGGCGGACAGCGCCACGGTGCCGATCAGCATGCCGTCGTCAGCCGTGATGGTGGCGGCCAGGCAGTCGGTGCCGGGCACGAACTCCTGGTGCTCCCAGGCGATCCCGCGCGCAGCGATCTCCGCGAGGTGCTCGCGCAGCTGGGCCGGATCGGTGAGGGTGCGGTCGGTGTGGGCGCGCAGGGGGCCATCGGCGAGGTACGCCTCTTGTTCCTCGGTGGTCAGCGACGCGAGTCCGACCTTCCCGAAGGCGGTGGCGTGCGGGCTCTCGTGGAACCCGAATCCCAGCGGGGACAGCCGCGGCGCCTGCGGCGAGTCGGAGACGTGCACGACCACGAAGTCGGTGCCTCGGTGGATGGCCAGGTAGGCGGCCATCCCCAGGTCCCGGTGCATGGCATGGACCTCTTCCCGCACCGCGCGCGGGATCCCCAGGTGCTCGTGGAGGCCGATGGCCAGGCGGTGCAGCTTGTATCCCAGGGCGAAGCGCTGCTCGTCCCGCAGATGGACCAGGTAGTCGGCGCGGATGAGTTCCTGGGCGATGCGGTAGACCGTGGGCAGCGGGATCCCGGTGGCGTCCGCGATGCCGCGGGCGGTGCTG
>JAKDUN010000106.1 GCA_030457675.1 Brachybacterium sp.
TTGCGTGCCCTCCTCCCCCTCTCGCCTCTCTCCGGTCTCCATGACCTGGCGGGGGCTGGTGGTTCTTCTGTGCGTCGGGGTGCTGAGCGTGGGCGGGCTCACCCGGTCCAACGATCTGTTCCCCTTCGGGGTGCTGGATCAGTTCTCCTACGGCACCGATCCCGACGGCGAGGTGGTCAACACCTGCCTGCAAGGGGTCCGGGAGGACGGAGAGCCCTTCGACATCCGTTTCGGCCAGCGCAGCGTGGGCATCGAACGGGCCGATGTGGAGAACAACCTCCCCGCGATCGAGGCGGATCCGCAGCTGCTGGCACCGCTGGCGGCGCAGTACGACCGCCGCCACCCCGAGCAGCCACCTCTCGACGCACTGGTGCTGTGCCAACGGATCACGCAGCTGCAGGACGGCACCGCCCACGGTGAGGACGAGCTGATCGAGGTCACCCGGTGGGAGGCGCCATGAACCCCACCCCCGCCGCCGGTTCACGGCCCGCCGCAGACACGCCGTCTCCCGCGAGCACTCCGTCCCCAGCACGGTCCGTGCTGTTCCCGGCGCTGCCGCTGGCCCGCGTGCGGGCGCTGCGGGTGCTGGTCCACGCCTTCGTGATGATCGATGTGCTGACGTTCTCTCGGGACGTGCTCTCCCATGCCGGCAACTCCGGGTTCTTCACCCCGGTCGCGCTGGCCCGTCTGCTGCACCTGCCGCCGGTGACCGCGCCCATGGCATACACCCTGCTGGTCCTGATCCTCGCCGGATGCGCGGCGGGGATCGCGGGATGGAGGCCGCGGCTGTCCGGGGCGGTGGTCGCGATCGCGTTCTGGCTGTGGATGCTCTACAGCAACTCCTACGGCTACATCGCCCACGACCACATGGCCCTGATGGTGGCCACGGCCGTGCTGCCCACCGTGGCGGACCGGCCCGGTCCCGGGCCCGAGGGCGCCGTTCCCCTGGAGGGCCGATCCGCGCCCGACGGTCCGGCCCTGAGCGAGGCCGCCGGCTGGGCGCTGCGTGCGATCCAGATCGCGGTGGTGGCCACCTACTTCTTCTCCATCGTCCCGAAGATCCTGTACTCGGGATCGCTCGCGGACTGGGGCAACAGCGCGATCCTCACCTGGGCGTCGATCCGTCGCGGCAGCGGGCTCGCGCACTGGCTGGTGGAGCACACGCCCTGGGTGTTCGTGCCCGCGCAGTGGGCAGGGATCGCGCTCGAGACCCTCTCCCCCGTGGTGCTGTTCCTGCGCGGGAAGGCCCTCTACCTCGCGGTCGCGCTCTATCTCGGCTTCCACCTGAGCACGCTGGTGCTGCTGGGCATCCACTTCCTGCCCACCGCGCTGTGCTGGGCGGCATTCCTGCCGCTGGAACGGCTCCGCCTGCCGCGGCGCACCGTGGAGCAGCGCTCCTGAAAAGACCTGGTGCCCCGTCGGCGGCCCCGCCTACACTTCCCCGGTGCCCCGCTCCGCCGCCCCTGCTCCGGCCCACCTGACCGACGTCCTCCCCGCCCGCGACCGCAGCGTCATCATCCTGCTGCTGATCAGCGCGTTCGTGGTGATCCTCAACGAGACCATCCTGTCCGTCGCGCTGCCGCCGATCATGGAGGACCTCGACCTCGCCGAGACCACGGCGCAATGGCTGACCACCGGCTTCATGCTCACCATGGCCGTGGTCATCCCGACCACCGGCTACCTGATGGGGCGCTTCTCCACCCGCCAGGTGTTCGCCCTCGCGATGAGCACCTTCACCGCCGGCACCCTGATCTGCGCCCTCTCCCCCGCGTTCCTGCCGCTGCTGATCGGCCGGATCGTGCAGGCCTCGGGCACCGCGGTGATGATGCCTCTGCTGATGACCACGGTGATGAACCTGGTGCCTCCCAGCCGGCGCGGTCAGGTGATGGGCAACATCTCGATCGTGATCTCGGTGGCCCCGGCGCTGGGCCCCACGATCTCCGGTCTGATCCTGTCCTTTGCACCGTGGCGCGCCCTGTTCGTGCTGGTGCTGCCGATCGCGGTCGCGGCCCTGCTGTTCGGGCTGCGCCGGATCGAGAACGTCAACGAGGCCTCGCGCCAGCCGGCCGATCCGCTGTCGGTGGTGCTGGTGGGTCTCGGCTTCGGCCCCCTGGTGTACGGCCTGACCGGCATCTCCAGCGGCGGCAGCGGTGAGGGTGCGGCCGACGCCGCCGCCGGCGGAGCGCCGGTCGCGGCCGTGATCTGCCTCGCCGTGGGCGTGCTGTCGCTGGGCCTGTTCATCGGCCGTCAGCTCGCCCTGCAGAAGCAGGAGCGGCCGCTGCTGGACCTGCGCACCTTCTCCTCCCGCACCTTCACCGTGACCGTCGCGCTGATGGTGGTGATGATGGGCGCGATGTTCGGCGTGGTGGTGCTGCTGCCGATCTTCCTGCAGAAGGTGCTGGGGCTGTCCACCCTGTCGGTGGGGCTGATGATGCTGCCGGGAGGTCTGGCGATGGGGCTGCTCGCCCCGCTGGTGGGCCGGCTGTTCGACCGGGTGGGGCCGCGGCCGCTGCTGGTGCCGGGCCTGTCCGCCGTGGTGGTCGGCATCGGGATCATGTCCCGGGTGCCGGAGCAGCCCTGGCTGATCGTGCTGGGCCACGTGATCATGTCCCTGGGCCTGGCCTTCGTGTTCACCCCGCTGATGACCACGGCGATGAGCTCCCTGCCCCGCCAGCGGTACGGGCACGGCTCCGCGATCGTCGGCACCGTGCAGCAGGTCGCCGGGGCGGCCGGGGCCGCGCTGCTGGTCTCGATCATGGCGCGCGTCGCGGCGGGCACCGTCGACTCCGGCGGCAGCGCGCTCGAGGGCATCTCCGAGGGCACCTCGGCGGCGTTCACGCTCTCCACCGTGCTGGCCCTGGTCACCGTCGTGATCGCACTGTTCGTGCGCCGCAGCCCCGAAGAGGTGCCCGCCGCGCAGAGCCCCGAGCCCGGGGCCTCCCCGGAGCGTGCGGGCGAGGAGCCCACCGCGAGCTGAGCGGTCACTTCCCGGACTTGCTGTCGCCGGGCCCTGGCCCGAACCAGTCGGTGTGGAGATCGCCGCGGCGACGGGGCATCCGGGGGCGCGGTCGGAGAGCAGCGACTGCTCATCGCGGCCAGGGGCGCAGCGTGGTGTAGGCCCAGTGCTGGACCTCGAGGTCTGCGCCGTCCTGGCGCAGAGTCACCCCGAAATCGACGCTCATCCGGTGCACACGCGGACGCGGCGCAGGGAGGTCACCGCCCGCTGTGCGGTCCTCCACCGCGATGAATGCGGCGGTCAGCCCCTCGCCGCGGTAGTCGAAGGTCTCGCCCACCATCGCACCGAAGGTGATCTCCGCCGGCTCCAGCAGCAGCCAAAGACCGGGGGTGCCCGCCGGGAGGTCGACACCGAAGGGGCAGCCCGGGGGCCTGGCCACCCCGCTGCGCAGGCACTCCGCCAGCTCCTCGAGGATCACGGACCGCGCCGAGTCCACTCCGTCCCTGCTCGGCCGGTAGTCCACGCTGAGCAGTCCGGTCTGCCAGTGCCCGAGCACCGGGGGCACGTAGACCTCCGTGGGCCGCGGCACCAGCGGCGCCGCAGTGGGGGGGCAGCTCCACCATGTACCGGCCCGGCAGCACGTGCAGGGTCACGCTCGGCCGATCGGTGCGGCGGCCCGTCCAGCGGACCGCCGGGATCTCGACCGGCCGCCCGTTCAGCAGCACCACATCGGTGCTGGCCCGGGGGCCCAGGGCCAGCAGCGGCAACGGAACGGGCTCCATCTCCCAGCGCAGTGCGCGCAGCGGACCGTCGGGGACGGCGGTCAGCGAGAGCACCGCAGGGTGCGACTCACGAGGGTTGCGCAACGTCACCCGGACCGTGGCCATGACCCCTCGCACCTCGACCTCGTCCACGGTGTACCCGGTGATCGCGCCGGGGGTGGCCTCCCGGAGGGGCTCGTTCACCGCGGCGTCCGTCGCCCCCGCGACCGGGACGAGATGAGCGCGTACGACCCCGAGGTCCCCGGCGATCAGGGCGTCGAGGTAGGCGCGTGCGACGTCCTCGGGCTCCTGACCGCGCAGCAGCAGCCACGGCATCGCGACGGCGAGCAGGGCGAGGGCGGTCAGCATGGCCACCAGGCGACCGGGACCCCGTCGGTGGGCCGGGACGGATCCGGGACGGGGCCCGGGGACGGCCTCGGCCGCGGCCGCCGGGACAGCCGTGAGGGAGTCTTCGGCCTCGGTCCATCCCGTGTGGATGGTCCGGCCGCTGCTCTGCTCCCGTCCACGGACCACAGCGCTCCCTGGTCAGCGTCCTCGCCTGAGTCGAGGATACTGCGACCGGCTCCCCGGTGCGAGGGCGGCAGGCCGGAGGGGTCGATGACGGCGGTGGCTCCACCGGACGGCGAAGCTCGGTCGCGGCGCTATCCACATTCGGAGGCGACGTCCTGCTCGGACTCCTCGAGGAGAACGGCCCCGGTGATACCTCCGCCTTCCGCATCGGTGCAGAAGCCGAACGAGAGCTCTCCTGCGCTGTCCAGGCCCACCTCGGGGGTGCCCTGACTGTCGAAGGCAGCAGCGCCCGTGACGGTGAAGGGCACCTCGAGCGGCGCTGCCTCGTCCGCCGCTCTCCCGCTCGGGGTGAACTGTGCGGTTCCTTCGCCGTGCACCATCCAGAGGAAGAGGCCGACGGGGGTCGCGTCGACGCGGGGCGGGTGCGTGATCCTCCAGGCGCCCTGGCCCGCGTGGCCGGGCACTGCGAAGGGGCACCCCTCGGGGATGCTCGAGGTGCGTGCCGCACAGCCCTCCAGCGCTGCGTCGATCTGGTGCTGCACCTCGGCCTGGCT
Source organism: Brachybacterium sp. (assembly GCA_030457675.1). Taxonomy (GTDB): domain Bacteria; phylum Actinomycetota; class Actinomycetes; order Actinomycetales; family Dermabacteraceae; genus Brachybacterium. Next base: position 4,803 of record JAKDUN010000106.1, read on the forward strand.
CGTCTCGTCGAAGGTGGGGGAAAGGCTGTGGAGGGGAGCCGCTGTGGCTCCGAATGCGGGCAGCACCTCGAGGGCGGCCTGCGGCGCCTCCAGCCAGGGTGGCACCTCGGGCAGAGTGACCTCGTAGGTGCCGGGCAGCAGCTGCAGCGCGATCCGCGACTCGTACGTCTCCCTCTCCACCCGGAGGTCCTCGACCGGGAAGGTGACGCCCTCGATCTCGATCTCCTGCACGCCGAAGGTCAGATCGATCTCGAGCTCGGGCAGCACCACCGGGGCCAGCTCCCACACCGTCGGCGAGAAGGCGCCGGCGCTGCTCGAGGTCAGGGTGAAGACGCCTTCGCTGCTCCCGGTTCCGTTGCGGAGCTCGGCGGTGACCGTCGCGGTGCCGGCCTCGACCGCGACGTGCTGGATCTCAAAGGAGTCCAGTCGGTCCTCCGCACCGGCGAGGACCTCGGCGGTCAGGGCGGCGGTGCTGGCGTCGGGCGCGCCCTGCACATGGTCGCGCACCGTCTCCAGGTCGCCGTCGACCACGGCCTGCAGGAACTCCCGGGTGACCTGCTCCGGGCCGGTGGCGACGCCGATCAGGCGCGGGAGGGCGATGAGCAGAGCACCCACCAGGACCAGCACCGCGCCGGCGGCGATCAGCCGTCGACTCCTGCGGGACCGGCGGTGCGGGTCGGGCGTGGGCTGTGACTCGTCGTCCTCGGCAGGGCCCGGGTCGGAGCCGGACCGGGCGGGCGGCGCGTCCGGGCCGGTGGGAGCGCTCGCGCCGGTGGGCGCAGTCTCCTCGTCCCAGCCCAATGGCAGAGCTCGTCCCCTCGCGCGGTCGCGTCCTCGCGCCCCCATGCGATCCTCTCCCCCACTGCCGGCCGCAGGGTCCCTGGTCGGTGTCCTCGCCTGCTGCGAGGGTACCGCCCCCGCCTCTGGTCGGCGAGCTCCGGGACGGGATCCGTCGGCCTCCGCGAGGCGCGGTTCAGAGCGCGCCCTTGCCCGCCTTCTCCCGGGCGCGGTCGGCGAAGCTCACGCCCATCGCGGCCAGGGTGAGCGCCATGATGATGGTCAGCGCGATGATGAACGCCTCGAGCCAGGCATGGCCGCCCTCGGTGAGGGAGAAGATGATGCCGGGGATCATCGCGGTGCCGATCGCGGCGCCGGTGCGCTGGCCGAGCTGCAGGATGCCGCCGGCGACGCCGCCGAAGCGCGGGTCCACGGAGTTCAGGGTGAGGGTCTGGTTCGGGGAGATGGTCATGCCCTGGCTGAGGCCCATCAGGGTCAGCGGCGCCGCCAGCCACCAGAAGGCGACCATGCCGCTCTCCACGAAACCGGTCATCGCTGCGGTGCCGGCCAGGCCCAGGAAAGCGACGCCGAAGCCGACGATCACCATGCGGCGCCCGTAGGTGAGCACCCGCTTGCCCAGGGCCTGGGAGCTGATCGCGGCGGCGATCGAGGAGGGCACGCCCATCAGGGAGGCCTCGAAGGCGGTGTGGCCCAGATGCATCTGCAGGTACAGCGGCACGATGATCCACACGCTGGTGACGCCCAGGAAGTACACCGCGACGATGAGGATGCCGTTGCGGAAGGCCTGGTTGGCGAAGATCGCGGTGTCCACCATCGGGCTGTGGCCGCGGCGCTTGTACCGCCGCTCCCACACCCACCACACGCCCAGGATCAGCAGCCCGACGGGGAAGGACATCCACACCAGCGCGCTCACGCCGCGCTCGAGGAAGGGCAGCATGATCCCCAGGATCGCCAGGCACAGCAGGATCGCGCCGACGGGATCGAGGTCCGGCCGGGTCTTCCCCCGCGCTCTGTCGTCGGGGATGTACTTCAGGGCGCCGATGATCGCGAGCACCCCGATCGGGGCGTTCATCAGGAACATCCAGCGCCAGCCCCACTCGGGACCGATCACCTGGATCAGCGCGCCGCCCACGACGGGGCCGACGGCGGTGGCCACGGCGACCGTGGTGGCCAGCAGCGCGAAGGCCCGTGCCCGGTCGTGGCCGCGGAAGTGCTGCTGGATCAGGGCGACGGTCTGCGGGTTCAGCAGCCCCGAGCCCAGGCCCTGGAGGATGCGGGCGAGGTTGAGCATCTCGGCGCTCGGGGCGAAGCCGGAGAGCAGGGACCCGAGCGTGAAGACGCCGACGCCGATGATGAACATGCGGCGACGCCCGGTGGCGTCGCCGGCTCGGCCTGCGGGCACCAGCAGCATGCCGAAGGCGAGCGCGTATCCGGAGATCACCCACTGCAGCTCGCCGGAATCCGCCTCGAGGCCCTCGCCGATAGCGGTGAGGCCCACATTGATGACGCTCACGGCGATCAGGGCCATGAACAGCGGGGCGAGGAGGACGGCGAGCAAGGGCTTGCGACGCACCGGTGGGGTCAGCGCGCTGGGGTCGGGGATCACGATTTCACTCTATGCACTCACTGCACGTTTGAGGAGGGTGGGGTGACCAGGGGGACAGCGTCGGGCCGATGCACGGCCCCGACCGCGATGGTCGAGACCGTGATGGTCGGGGCCGTGTTGGTCGGAGCCGCGGCGGTCAGGACGGCATCCGCGGCCCGGGCCCGTTCGGCGGAGGTCCGAAGGGGTTCTGCGCGGCGTCGACCAGCGGGCCGCGGGCGTCCTCGCGGTAGGGCCCGGGCGGGATCACGTACGCGGTACGGCCCGAGAGCAGCGGACCCGCGGTCTGGATCTCCCGGATCGAGGGACGATCGGAGTAGTCGATGCCGGTGAAGCGCCCGAACTGGCCGCCGAACCCGGCGGGTCGGCGGGAATCCGCCGCGGCGAGCATCGCCAGCGCGTCGCCCGGGGTGGGGTACCGCGTCGACCACACGTGCCCGGGCGGCAGGGGCGAGGCGTACATCGCCCCGCCGGGGCGGATGATCATCGAGCCGGGCTTGGAGCGATCGCGCAGGGCGTGAGCGCGCCAGGTGTTCACCGGATGCGAGGACAGCAGGTTGGCCCAGTGCACGAAGAAGCTCGGATCGGTCGCGGCACGGTCGGCGAGCTCGTTGACGTTGACCTCGGCGCCCAGGTACTTCCCGCCGCTGAGCACTCCGATCATGCCGGCCGCTCCGGTGGGTGCGTTGGCGTAGCCGAAGTTGTCCGCGGTGAACTCCTGAGCACGGGACAGGAGCGGGCCGAGCAGGGGGATCATGCCGATCACGGTGGTGAAGACCTGGCGGAAGTAGGAGACGTGGCCCGCGGCGAGGTGCCCCACCTCGTGTCCGATCACGAAGCGCAGCGCATCCGGGTCTCGTGAGGTGCCGCCCACCTCGAACAGGTCCGAGTGGACGATCACGAAGCGACGGAAGCCGTGGCCGCTGGCGAAGGCGTTGATCACGCCGTTGCCGACCCTCACGTACGCATCGGGCACCCGACGCATCCCGTACTGCTGGGCGGCCTCGACGACCATCCGGTACCCCTCGGGGAACTGGGTGGGGCTCATGCGCACGGCCGTGGCGCGGAGGCGGGCGTACATCATCGCTCGAGCCCACCAGATGATCACCGGGGCGAGCGGCAGCACCAGCGCCAGCTGGATGAAGAACGGCAGGATCCCCACGTACTGCCAGAGGCTCGAGACCGTCTCCGCGCCCTCGGTCACCCACAGGACCAGGGTCGTGGCGATGAGCCCTGCCCAGGCGATGTACGCCAGCGTGGTCAGTGCGATGCCCACCCACAGCACCGGCATCTCCCACGGGTGTCGGATGCCCTTCTGGCCCATGACGCCGTGCGAGGTGGTGCCGTTGATCAGGTTCGGTCCCACAGGGCCAGCCGCTCCGGCGGTGGGCGGGATGCCTGGCGAGTGGGTGAGCGGGGACGGTGGTGGGCCGGAAGGCGGCTGGGTCATGACGAGGGCTCCTTCTGCGCGTCTGTCCGCACGGGGTCAGCCCGACGATATCGCCGTCGAACCGCGCCGGCGTCCGGAGGCGGCGGGATGTGGACGGCTCAGCGGAACAGCCGGCGCAGCACCCGGCGCTTGATCCCGGTGTAGGGCGGGTAGACGAGCTTCAGGGTGTCCGGCGTGAGCGCCTTCTTCACCACGGGCTTGGCGTGGGTGAACACCTCCAGTCCGGCGCGGCCGTGATAGGCGCCCATCCCGGACTCCCCTACTCCGCCGAAGGGCATTCCGGTGCTGCCCACGTGCGCGAGGGTCAGCCCCAGGGCGAGGGAGCCGGAGGAGGTCTCCTCGACGAAGCGCTCCTCGACCTCCTGCCTCGGGGAGAAGACGTAGGCGGTCAGCGGCTTCTCTCCGGCACGGATGCGGGCAATCGCCTCGTCGGGGCCGGAGACGGCCAGCAGTGGCAGGACGGGGCCGAAGATCTCTTCCCCCATCACCGCGTCGTCCCAGTCCACGCCGGTCATGATCGTGGGCGGCAGGTAGCGGGTGCGGGCATCGGCCTCGGCGGCGCCGCCGAGGATCGTCTTCTCGTCGTCGATGAGGGCGAGCACCCGCTCGAAGTGCTTGTCGCTCACCATCCGGCCGAGGTCCAGGCTGCGCTCGGGGCGTCCGCTGTACATCGCGCGCACGGCCCTGCGCAGATGGGGTCGCAGCCGTTCCAGGGTGCGGGGCGTGGCCATCAGGTAATCGGGGGCGATGCAGGTCTGTCCCGCATTGGTGAACTTGCCCCACACGATCCGTCGGGCTGCGACGGCGAGGTCCGCGCCCTCGTCGACGAACACCGGGGACTTCCCGCCCAGCTCGAGCACGGTGGGGGTGAGGTGCTCGGCGGCGGCCCGCGCCACGATCCGACCCACGGCGCCGTTGCCGGTGTAGAAGATCAGGTCGAAGCGCTGCTCGAGCAGGATCGTGGTCTCC
>JAKDUN010000107.1 GCA_030457675.1 Brachybacterium sp.
CGTGCACGAGAGCAAGCACACACGGCGGATCCGGCCGTGCAGGGGTGACAGTGACGGGGCGGGCGCGTAGTCTTGAACGGTTGCCGGAGAACTGGCGCCCTCACCCCTGCGGTGGAAGCGTTCAGGAGTCCGCGACAGGATCCGGCCACCAGATCCATCCTCGTCGGAGACCTCGCACCTGAGGCGAACGCCCCGCGTTCACCACGCCAGTGCCTGAGTCCGGCAGAGGGTTTTCTGATGCCCGGGGCCGGTCGACGGCAGCGCCCGATGTCACAGCTGTGACCAGCGGCGACGTCGGGCATTGTCCAGATTCCGTTCCGCAAGGCTCGGCCTGCTCGCTCCCGCGGGCGGGAAGAGAACCGGTGAGACGATAGGAGAACGAGTGATTCAGCAGGAGTCGCGACTGAAGGTCGCCGACAACACGGGTGCCAAGGAGATTCTCTGCATCCGTGTTCTCGGTGGCTCCGGTCGCCGTTACGCCAGCATCGGCGACACCATCGTGGCGACCGTCAAGGACGCCATCCCCGGTGGCAACGTCAAGAAGGGCGACGTCGTCAAGGCGGTCGTCGTCCGTACGTCCAAGGAGGTCCGTCGTGTCGACGGCTCCTACATCCGCTTCGACGAGAACGCAGCGGTCATCCTCAAGACCGACGGCGAGCCGCGCGGTACCCGCATCTTCGGCCCCGTCGGCCGTGAGCTGCGGGACAAGCGCTTCATGAAGATCGTCTCGCTTGCACCGGAGGTGGTGTGACATGGCAAAGATGAAGATCAAGAAGGGCGACCTCGTCCAGGTGATCACCGGTCGCATCAGCGATGGTGACAAGGTCGCCGCGCGCGGCCTCGAGGCCGGCGACAAGGGCAAGCAGGGCCGCGTCCTGCAGGTGTTCCCCGATACCCAGCGCGTGCTGGTCGAGGGCATCAACCGCCGCACCCATCACGTCAAGCCCAACCAGGCTGGCGGCGCGGGCGGCATCGAGCAGCGCGAGGCCACCATCCACGTCTCGAACGTGGCCCTGGTCGACCCGGAGGACAACAAGCCGACCAAGGTCGGTTACCGCGTCGAGACCCTCGAGCTCGAGAACGGCCGCACCAAGCAGGTGCGCGTCCGCTTCGCGAAGCGTTCCGGGAAGGACATCTGAGATGAGCGAGACCGCCACCCAGGCGCCCACCCCGCGTCTGAAGAGCAAGTACAACGAGACCATCAAGGCGCAGATGACCGAGCAGTTCGGTTATGAGAACGTCATGCTGGTGCCCGGAGTGACCAAGATCGTCGTGAACATGGGCGTCGGCGACGCCGCTCGCGACTCCAAGGTCATCGACGGCGCCATCAAGGACCTCGCCGCCATCACCGGCCAGAAGCCCCAGGTCACCAAGGCACGGAAGTCCATCGCGCAGTTCAAGCTGCGCGAGGGCATGCCGATCGGTGCGCACGTCACGCTGCGCAACGCCCGCATGTGGGAGTTCCTGGATCGACTGCTGTCGACCGCTCTGCCCCGTATCCGTGACTTCCGGGGCCTGTCCCCGAAGCACTTCGACGGCAACGGCAACTACACCTTCGGTCTCACCGAGCAGGTCATGTTCCACGAGATCGACCAGGACAAGATCGACCGCGTCCGCGGTATGGACATCACGGTCGTGACCACCGCGAAGACCGACGACGAGGGACGCGCGCTGCTCAAGCTGCTCGGCTTCCCCTTCAAGGAGAACTGATATGGCAAAGACAGCCCTGATCAAGAAGTCGGAGCGCAAGCCCAAGTTCGCGGTGCGCGCCTACACCCGGTGCCAGCGCTGCGGTCGCCCCCATTCGGTGTACCGCAAGTTCGGCCTCTGCCGTGTCTGCCTTCGCGAGATGGCTCATCGCGGAGAGCTCCCCGGCGTCACCAAGAGCAGCTGGTAAGGACTACCGCCATAGGTCCCCGGGCGCACTCATCGCGTTCGAGGGAAACCAGGTGAGGAAGAAGCAACAGACATGACCATGACCGACCCGATCGCGGACATGCTCACGCGGATCCGTAACGCCTCAGGGGCGTTCCACGAGACCGCGTCCATGCCGTACTCGAAGTTGAAGGTCCGCATCGCGGACATCCTGAAGGCTGAGGGCTACATCCTCGGCTGGACCGAGGAGGAGGCCGAGGTGGGCAGCAAGCTCGTCCTCGAGCTCAAGTACTCGGACAGCCGTGAGCGGGCCATCTCCGGGATCCGACGGATCTCGAAGCCGGGCCTGCGTGTGTACGCGAAGTCCACCAACCTTCCCAAGGTCCTCGGCGGCCTGGGCGTGGCGATCCTGTCCACGTCCTCCGGCCTCCTGACCGACCGGCAGGCTGCCAAGAAGGGTGTGGGTGGGGAAGTCCTCGCCTACATCTGGTGAGCGGGAGAGGAGAACAGCTATGTCCCGCATCGGACTCCGACCGGTCGCAGTACCGGCAGCAGTGCAGAACGTCACCATCGAAGGGCGCACCGTCACGGTGACCGGCCCCAAGGGGGAGCTCACCCACGAGGTGCCCGAACCCCTCACCGTCGAGCGCGGTGAGGACGGCACCATCATCGTGCGCCGCCCCGACGAGGAGCGCGAGACCAAGGCCCTCCACGGCCTGACCCGCACGCTCGTCAACAACATCGTCCTCGGCGTGACCGAGGGATTCACCAAGAAGCTGGAGATCGTGGGTACGGGCTACCGTGTCACCGCGAAGGGCACGGACCTCGAGTTCGCGCTCGGCTTCTCCCACCCCGTCACGGTGAAGGCGCCCGAGGGCATCACCTTCTCCGTCGAGACCCCGGCCAAGTTCACGGTCGCAGGCATCTCGAAGCAGCAGGTGGGCGAGGTCGCGGCGAACATTCGCAAGATCCGCAGGCCCGAGCCCTACAAGGGCAAGGGTGTGCGGTACGCCGACGAGACCGTGGTCCGCAAGGCCGGAAAGGCTGGTAAGTGATCATGGGTTACGCACTCAAGCACACCAAGGGCAACCGCGGCAGCAAGCTGCGTTCGCGCGGCCGTCGTCACCTGCGGGTCCGTCGTCGCGTCATCGGCACCGCCCAGCGCCCCCGCCTGGTGGTCACCCGCTCGGCGCGCCACGTCTTCGTGCAGGTCGTCGACGACGCCCTGGGCAAGACCATCGCGTCGGCCTCGACCATGGAGGCGGACCTGCGCGGCTCGGAGAGCACCAAGTCGGACAAGGCCCGCAGCGTCGGGTCCCTGGTCGCCGAGCGTGCCAAGGCCGCCGGGATCGACTCCGTCGTGTTCGACCGCGGCGGCAACAAGTACCACGGCCGTGTGGCCGCCGTCGCTGACGGCGCCCGCGAGGCTGGCCTGGCGCTGTGATCGCCGCCCGGACACAGGACGAGAAGAGGATCTGAATATGGCTGCACAGCAGCGGAACAACGGTCCCGCGGCCTCCGGCCGTGGGAACGACAACACCAACACCAGCAATGAGCGCGGCGGCCGCCAGGGCGGCAACGACCGCGGTGGCCGTCAGGGTGGCCGCGGCCGCGGACAGGACGCCGAGAAGTCGGCATTCCTCGAGCGCGTCGTGAGCATCAACCGCGTGTCGAAGGTCGTCAAGGGCGGCCGTCGTTTCTCCTTCACCGCCCTCGTGGTGGTGGGTGACGGAGACGGCACCGTCGGTGTCGGCTACGGCAAGGCCAAGGAGGTCCCTGCGGCGATCTCCAAGGGTGTCGAGGAGGCGAAGAAAAACTTCTTCCGCGTCCCGCGCATCCAGGGCACGGTCGTGCACCCGGTCCAGGGTGAGGATGCGGCGGGCGTCGTCCTGCTGCGTCCGGCCGCCCCGGGAACCGGTGTGATCGCCGGCGGTCCGGTCCGCGCCGTCCTCGAGTGCGCCGGAGTGCACGACGTGCTCTCCAAGTCGCTCGGTTCGACCAACCAGATCAACATCGTGCGGGCGACCGTCGCTGCGCTCAAGCAGCTCGAGGAGCCGGAGGCCGTGGCCGCACGTCGTGGCCTCTCCGTCGAGGAAGTCACCCCGGCGCCGCTCCTGCGGGCACAGGCCGAGGGGCGCGCCGCGGCCCGTGCGGAGAAGGTGGGTGCCTGATGCAGATCAAGGTGACCCAGACCCGATCCGAGATCGGCGGCAACCAGACCCAGCGTGCCACCCTGCGCGGCCTCGGCCTCAAGCGCATGGGTGACACCGTGGTGAAGGAAGACCGCCCTGAGATCCGCGGCATGATCCGCACCGTCACCCACCTGGTGACGTTCGAAGAGGTGGACTGACTCCATGAATACTGAAGACCAGAACACAGCATCGCCGATGAAGCTTCACGACCTGCGCCCCGCGCCGGGTTCGAAGACCGCACGCACCCGCGTCGGTCGTGGTGAGGCGTCCAAGGGCAAGACGGCCGGTCGCGGTACCAAGGGCACCAAGGCCCGGTACCAGGTGCCGGCGCTGTTCGAGGGCGGGCAGGTGCCGCTGCACATGCGGCTGCCGAAGCTCCGCGGCTTCACCAACCCCTTCCGCGTCGAGTACCAGGTCGTGAACCTGGAGACCCTGCAGGAGCTGTTCCCCGAGGGCGGCACTGTCACGGTCGAGGAGCTCGTCGCCAAGGGCGCAGTGCGCAAGAACCAGCCCGTCAAGGTGCTGGGTTCGGGTGACGTGAGCGTCAAGCTCGACGTCACCGCGCAGAAGTTCTCCGCCTCGGCGGAGCAGAAGATCGCGGCGGCTGGCGGGTCCGTCACCACCGCGTGAGTCTCTTTTGACGGGGCACCGCGGCGCAGAATACTCTGCACCGCGGTGCCCCGTCGTCAAATCCCGTGGTCACACCGGGGCCGGTCCGACGGCCGCGCCGCCCCCGCGGCACCCGGACGGACCATGACATCCTAGGTTCCGTCCCCGGACCTCCAGGAGGGAAACAGGTGAACTCGTTCGTGCGCGCGCTGCGCACTCCCGAGCTGAGAGCGAAGATCTTCTTCACGCTCGGTCTGATCGCTGTCTATCGCCTCGGCGTCTTCATCCCCACCCCGGGATTCGACGCCACGAACGTGATGATGTGCGCAGACCAAGCGGCCTCGGCCGGTGGGTCCAACGTCCTGGGCATGGTCAACATGTTCTCCGGTGGCGCCCTGTTGCAGCTGTCCATCTTCGCCCTCGGCGTGATGCCCTACATCACCGCCTCCATCATCGTGCAGCTGCTGCGCGTGGTGATCCCGCGGTTCGAGGCCCTCCACAAGGAGGGCGCCTCCGGTACCGCGAAGCTCACCCAGTACACCCGATACCTCACCATCGGTCTCGGCGTGCTGCAGTCGACCACCATCATCACGCTGGTGCGCTCGGGCAACTTCTTCGTGGGCTGCCAGCTCGAGCTGGTCCCCGACCAGTCGATCCCGACGCTGCTGACCATGGTCCTGACCATGACCGTCGGCACCGTGCTGATCATGTTCATGGGCGAGATGATCACCGAGCGGGGCGTCGGCAACGGCATGTCGCTGATGATCTTCACCTCCATCGCCGCGGGCTTCCCGGCCTCCTTCGGCCAGGTCTTCCAGATGCAGGGCTGGCTGACCTTCAGCCTCGTCATCTTCGTGGGCCTGGTGATCATGGTCGGGATGGTGTTCGTCGAGCAGGCGCAGCGCCGGATCCCGGTGCAGTACGCCAAGCGGATGGTGGGCCGTCGCATGTACGGCGGCACCTCGACCTACATCCCGGTCAAGGTCAACCAGGCCGGCGTCATCCCGGTCATCTTCGCCGCCTCGATCCTGGCGCTGCCGCAGATGGCGACATCATTCGGCGATCCGACGGCCGGCTGGGTGCAGTGGGTGAACGCACACCTGGTCATGGGCATCTCGTTCTCCTGGATCTACGCCGTCGTCTACGTGACCATGATCGTCTTCTTCGCCTTCTTCTACACCTCGATCACCTTCAATGCCGAGGAGATCGCGGACAACATGAAGAAGTACGGGGGCTTCGTCCCCAACGTCCGCGCGGGCCGGCCCACCGAGCGCTATCTGCGCTACGTGATCAACCGGATCCAGTCCGCGGGCGCCGTGTACCTCGCGGTGATCTGCCTGATCCCGCTGGTCGCACTCGTCTATCTCGGAACCTCGCAGGACTTCCCGCTCGGCGGCGTGTCCCTCCTGATCATCATCGGCGTCGGCCTCGACACCGTGAAGCAGATCGATGCGAAGCTCCAGCAGCACCACTACGAAGGGATCCTCCGGTGACCACACCCTCCACCGATACCTCCGCCCGCCGCCTGCTGATCGTGGGCCCGCCCGGAGCCGGCAAGGGCACCCAGGCCGTGCGGATCGCCGAGGAGCTGTCCATCCCGGCCATCTCCACCGGCGACATCTTCCGCGCGAACGTCTCCGGTGAGACCGAGCTCGGGGTCCTCGCGAAGTCCTTCATGGACTCCGGCGAGTACGTCCCGGACTCCGTCACCAACGACATGGTGCGCTCCCGCCTGGCTGAGGACGATGCGGCGAGCGGCTTCCTGCTGGACGGCTATCCCCGCACCCTCGACCAGGTCGAGGCGCTTGACGGGATGCTGTCCGAGCTCGAGACCTCCCTCGACGCCGTGCTGCTGCTCGTGGTGGAGACCGAGGAGGTCGTGGGCCGCCTCGTCGAGCGAGGCAAGGAGCAGGGCCGCAGCGATGACACCGAGGAGACGATCCGCAAGCGCCTGGACGTCTACGCGGAGCAGACCGCCCCGCTGATCGATGTGTACGAGAAGCGTGGACTGGTGCGCCGGGTCGACGGCATGGCCTCGATCGACGAGGTCACCGCCGCGCTGCGTGGGGCCCTCGCCGGCCGATGAGCATCCTGCCGGAGCGGGTGGAGCTGAAGACCCCGGAGCAGATCCTGGTGATGCGGCGCAGCGGCAAGCTGCTCCACACCGTCCACGAGATGCTCACAGAGCGGATCCGTCCCGGGGTGACCACCAACCAGCTGGACACCCTCGCGCACGACATGATCAGGGATGCCGGCGCCACCCCGAACTTCCTGGGCTACCAGGGCTACCCGGCCACGCTGTGCATCAGCGTGAACGACGTCGTGGTCCACGGGATCCCCGATGATCGCCCGCTCCAGGAAGGAGACATCGTCTCCATCGACGGCGGTCTGATCATCGACGGCTGGCACTCCGACGCCGCGCGCACCCATGTGGTGGGGGAGCCCCGCTCCGTCGCCGATGCAGAGTTGGTGCGCCTCACCCGCGAGGCGCTGTGGGCCGGCATCGCGGCACTGGCCACCGCCGACCGGGTGGGCGAGATCGGCGCCGCGATCGAAGACTTCGTCTCCGACGCGGCGGGGGAGTCCCTCTCCCACCTCGAGGGCTTCGGCGGTCACGGCATCGGTACCGCGATGCATCAGCCCCCCGACGTCATGAACTACCGCACCCGCTCCCGCGGACCGAAGGTGCGCCCCGGCCTGTGCCTGGCCATCGAACCGATGCTGATCCAGGGCCCGGGCAACTGGGAGCTCGAGGATGACGACTGGACCGTGCGGGCCACCGCCGGTGGTCGCGCCGCCCACAGCGAGCACTCGGTCGCCGTGACCGAGCAGGGTCTGCTGGTGCTCACCGAGGGCGACGGCGGCGCCGCCGAGCTCGCACTGCGCGGAGTCCCCGCGGCGCCGGACCCCCTCGCCGACGACGCTGAGTGAGCGGGGCCTCGCGGGCGGTGCGAGTGCACAACGCCCAGCGGCCCGGCCATCCGGTCACCCGGCCGCCCGTGCACCCGGTCTCTCCGCAGTGTGACGTGAGCGGCGTCATCGTGGTCAGCACTCGCCTCGACGGGGAGGCGCGTGTAGGCTGATCCACCGGGTGTGCTCCGTGCGCGTCGTCCTTCGCAGGTCGTGCAGTCCCGTCCTGCCGACACCTCGACCGGCTCCGCCGTGTCGATCAGCGGGACCGACGATTCGCCGAGGCGTCACCCACATCGACCACCGCACCGTCACCCGACGGTCGGTGAGCACGGCCTGAGGAATCAGGAACGCGGAACTCGGACCCGGCTAGCCGGTGTCGAGAGATTGGGGAGGCATGGCGAAGAAGGACGGCGTGATCGAGGTCGAGGGTCGAGTCACGGAGGCGCTCGCGAATGCGCGTTTCCGGGTCGAGCTCGACAACGGGCACAAGGTGCTCGCGCACATCTCCGGGAAGATGCGCCAGCACTACATCCGCATCCTTCCCGAGGACCGCGTGGTCGTCGAGCTGAGCCCCTACGACCTCGAGCGGGGCCGCATCGTGTACCGCTACAAGTGATCGTCCCGGGAGAAGGAACGCAATGAAGGTCAAGCCGAGCGTCAAGCCGATCTGTGACAACTGCAAGGTGATCCGTCGCCACGCGCGAGTCATGGTCATCTGCTCGAACCCGCGTCACAAGCAGCGCCAGGGCTGAGTCCCCGGCCACTGCGGTGACCGCCGCCCAGAGCGGCATGCCCTCAGGGGCACCGCCCGCATCGCGGGCACACAAGAGAAGAGACGATTCCACCGGCGCGAGCCGGCCACCCGCAGTACGGAGGCTGCGGCGTCCCGGGGACAGACCCGAGGGCGGGGGATCGGATCAGGCCTCCGAGACAGTAGGAGAATCTGCACATGGCACGTCTGGTGGGAGTGGACCTTCCGCGCGAGAAGCGCCTCGAAGTCGCCCTGACGTACATCTTCGGCATGGGGCGCACCCGTGCCCTGGAGACCCTGGCCGCGACCGGCGTCTCCAGCGACCTTCGGGTCCGCGAGGTCAGCGACGAGGACTTCGTCAAGCTGCGCGATCACATCGAAGAGCACTACATGACCGAGGGCGATCTGCGCCGCGAGGTCGCCGCGGACATCCGCCGCAAGGTCGAGATCGGCAGCTACCAGGGTCTGCGCCACCGCCGTGGCCTGCCCGTCCACGGTCAGCGCACGAAGACCAACGCGCGCACCCGCAAGGGACCGAAGCGCACGGTCGCCGGCAAGAAGAAGACTCGCTGATCCACGGCATCCGCCGTCGGACCGCGGGCGTCTTCTGACCCGTAGTCACTTCGCGCCGCTGAGGGATCCGGCGCACCCCACATCCACCAGAGGAGTACTGCCGCATGGCAACCAAGACCCGTCAGGCCGCCGCGCGCAAGCCGCGCCGCAAGGACAAGAAGAACATCGTCAACGGCCAGGCCCACATCAAGAGCACGTTCAACAACACCATCGTGTCCCTCACGGACCCGACCGGTGCTGTCATCTCCTGGGCCTCCGCCGGCCAGGTCGGCTTCAAGGGCTCGCGCAAGTCGACCCCCTACGCCGCGCAGATGGCTGCCGAGGCCGCTGCCCGCCAGGCGCAGGAGCACGGGATGAAGAAGGTCGACGTCTTCGTCAAGGGCCCGGGCTCCGGCCGCGAGACCGCGATCCGCTCGCTCACCGCGACCGGCCTCGAGGTCGGCTCGATCCAGGACGTCACCCCGCAGCCGCACAACGGCACCCGCCCGGCCAAGCGCCGCCGCGTCTGACCTTGTCGACCCGGGCGGGGCCCCCCCCGCCCCCCCCGGCGTCCGGGCGGGAACCGCGGGGGCCCGCCCGGGCCCCGGGGCCGCCC